>CAZWQK010000066.1:1963-8216 GCA_964635835.1 uncultured Pseudomonadales bacterium | reverse complement strand
CAAGTGACGCACCACCATTACCAGTTCTTGTGCGAATCACTTTCTTTCGCACACCCTTTTTCGGGAAGGCGCGAATTCTACGGCGATCATCCGTTGAATACAACGAGTTGTGCCCCAGTTCCGTACGACCTGTCGGCACAATCTATCTGCACAATCTGCCCGCGCAAGCTGTCTGCAAAACTTGCTGCTCAGACTGCCGACACACCTTGCGCGATATTTTATCGCCCTGGGTCTTTCGGGGGCTTAGCGCCACTACTCAAATACGAACCCTGCATACCCCTGCTCGGCTACCTGGGTGAGTTGATCAAAATACTGGGAGCCCCGCAGGTGCCCCAAAAACTGCCGGGGTTTGCCGGGTATATTGGCACCCAGGTACCAGCTATCGGTTTTCGGATACAGGGTGCCGTTAGCAATCTGCTGAATCTGCTCATCCCAGGCCTTTTCCGCCTCTGGCGTGGTGTCCATGATGGAGAAATCGTGCTGCTCTAAATGCCGGATGCTGTTGCCAATCCACTGCACCTGCAGTTCCGCGCCTAATGGCATGGAGAAAAAGACGCCGGGAGAGCCCGGGCCGTGAATCATAAAGAGATTTGGGAAGCCCGCCACGCTGAGCCCAAAATTCGTGGTGAAGCGGTCCCGCCACTTTTCCGCCAGCGCAATGCCGCCGCGCCCGCGAGGGTTTAAGTTCAGCATGGAACCGCTAACCGCGTCGTAACCCGTGGCCAGCACCAGCATGTCCAGGGGATAGTCCTGTATCTGGGTGGTCGCTCCGGTGGGGCTAAAGGATTGGATAGGCTCCTGGCGCAGGTCTACCAGGGTCACGTTGTCACGGTTGTAGGTTTCAAAATAGCCGTTATCCAGGATCATGCGCTTGGTGCCGATGTGGTAATCCGGCATCAGTTTTTGCGCCACCTCGGGATCTTTCACGATGCTTCTGATTTTGCCCCGCACAAACTCCGAGATTTCCTCGTTGAGCTCCGGGTTCACCACGGTACCAGAGAAGCTGTTTATGAGCAGGTTAATGCCGCCTAGAGCCCACATTTCCTCAAAACGCGCCAATCGCTCTGCGGCGGTGGCTTCAGCGGCGCGCAGCTTTGTGGTGGCAAATGGCCAACCGCCCCGTCTGCGCATGGACTGACGATGGTCTTGCCAATTCTCCTGATACTGCACGGTTTCGCCGTCAACCAGGCTGCGGTTGCGGGCGGGCAGCGCAAATTGGGGCGTGCGCTGAAACACCGTCACGTGGGCGGCTTCCTTGGCGATTTCCGGGATCGCCTGAATACCCGATGAGCCGGTGCCAATGACGCCAACACGCTTGCCGGCGAAAGACACCGGCTCGTGGGGCCACCGCCCGGTGTGATAGCACGGCCCGGTAAAATCATCGATGCCCGGATAGTCGGGCTTATGAGCCAAGAACAGGGCCCCTACCGCGCATATCAAAAAACGGGCCCGGTAACGTTGGCCGCTATGGGTGCGTATTTCCCAGCGCTGGTCGCTGTCGTCAAAAGCGGCGTCTTCCACCCAGGTATCAAATTGAATACTGCGGCGCAGGTCGAAACGCTCGGCTACATGCTCCAGGTAAGCCCGAACCTGGTCGCTGGAACTTTGGGTTTCCGACCAGTCCCACTCATCAACCAGTTCCTGGGAAAAGGTATAGGCGTAGAACGGCGTGCTTGGGGCATCTACCCGGGCGCCGGGATAACGGTTGTACCACCAGGTGCCGCCCACATCGCTGGCGGCATCAAAACTCTGCACGTTTAACTTCATTTCATTGCGCAGGTAGTGCAGGGCGTAGAGGCCGCCAAACCCGGCGCCAATGACGATGGCATCTAATGCTTTCGAGGAATTTTGTTCCGCTGCTGACATGGTGTTCTCCCCCTGGCGCCCCTGACGCTGCCCTAACACGCTTTTGCTGTGTTGCAGGCCCAGCACCTTCCACCGAATTCGTATTCAGGTCAACACAACACCAGGCCAGCCATGATCGAGGGTTTGTCCAATTTATGCCAACAACCGCCGACGCGAATTTGGCGGGGACGTTGCTAACCGATCTGGTTATACTGCCGCCCTTCGCGCCCGGCCAATGCTGGCCTTGGGGTGGCTTCATTTACGCTAAGACAGGCTCAGTAGATCTCATGCAATCAAATGCCCTTGCAATTCACACCGCGCATGATCGGCCTGTGCCAATGACCCAAGGGTATGCCCCATGACCGCCTCTTCGAACAGTCCTGCGGTTTCTCCAATCCAAGACGCCTCTGAGAACCCTTTGGCCCACATTTATCAGCTGGTAGCCTCGGACTTCCAGCAGGTCAACGAACTGATACCGCGCCGTCTGACCTCCGACGTCACCATGGTGGAGGAGATCGGCCATTACATCGTCGAAAGCGGCGGTAAACGGCTGCGCCCAATGCTGGTGCTGCTGAGCTCCCAGGCCCTGGGCTTTCAAGGCAGCGGCCACGTTCATCTGGCTGCGATCATCGAATTTCTCCACACGGCGACCTTGCTCCACGACGACGTGGTGGACAGCTCCGCGCTGCGCCGGGGTCGAGCCACTGTGAACGACCGCTGGGGCAACGCGCCCAGCGTTTTGGTCGGCGATTTTTTGTATTCCCGGGCCTTCCAGCTAATGGTTGAACTGGCCAACCTCAATGTGATGGCAGTGCTGGCCAAAGCAACCAACACCATCGCCGAAGGCGAGGTCATGCAGCTGGCGAATATCGGCAATTGCGCCATGACCGAGACCGATTACCGGCAGGTGATTCGCAGTAAAACCGCGCTGCTCTTTGAGGCCGCATCCCACACCGGCGCGCTGCTGGCCGCGCAAAGCCCAACGAGCTCAGCTACCGGCGTGGCGCCAGTCGCCAAACCCAGCAACGAGCAGGTCACGGCACTGCAGCAATATGGCCTGCACTTCGGCATGGCTTACCAGCTGATCGATGATTGGCTGGACTACGCTGGCAGCACCGAGCTGATGGGCAAAAACGTCGGCGATGACTTGGCGGAAGGCAAGCTCACCCTGCCCTTGATTCACGCTCTTTGCGCGGGCACGCCGGCAGATCAACAGACCATTCGCGCCGCTATTACCGCCCGATCCTGCGACAACATGGAGAACATTCGGCGCATCGTGCAAGACAGCGGCTCCTTAGAGTACACCCGCCAAGCCGCGGTCATTGAGGTGGAAAACGCTCTGGAGCAGCTGCGAGTTCTGCCGGAAAGCGCTTATCGAGATGCGCTGCAGTCCCTAGCAGAATATTCCCTGGCTCGACTCGCCTAACAGCCACCCAAGCTTTTATCCCAGTCAACGTAGCGACAACATGACCCCAACCGCTGAAGATCTTTGGTTCCTGCCCTTGGGCGGCAGCGGCGAGATTGGCATGAACCTCAATCTTTTCGGTCACGACGGCCGCTGGCTCATGGTGGACTGTGGTGTCACCTTTGAGGACACCATGAACGGCAACGAAGTGCAGATGGCTGATCCTCAGTTCATTCTTGAGCGCGTGGAGACCCTCGTGGGTATCGTGGCGACCCATGCCCACATGGACCACATCGGTGCCTTGCCCTACCTGGCCGATCAATTCCAGTGCCCGATCTACACCACGCCGTTCACGGCTCAAGTACTCAAACCAAAGCTGCGGGAGGCTGGCTGCAGAGCGAACATTCGGATCGTGCAGCCGCGAGAACAGCGCACTCTGGGGCCTTTTAATTTGCGCTGGCTACCCATTACTCATTCCACGCCGGAGACCAATGGCCTGCTGATTGAAACCGCCGCAGGCACCCTGGTGCACACTGCGGATTGGAAAATCGACGCCGGACCCGTGGTCGGCGAGGGTTTCGACTCAGCGCTTTGGCAGGGTGTGGGCACCGATTCAGGACAAGGTACCGTGGACGCGGTGATTTGCGACTCCACCAATGCCCAAAGTGCTGGTCACTCCCTCTCTGAAGCCGACCTGTACGACGGCTTGCTGGAATTGGTCTCCAGCACTCCCGGACGGGTAGCCATCGGCTGCTTTGCCAGCAACATTGCTAGGCTGCAAACCCTGGGACACGTTGCCCGCGCCAGCGGCCGCTATCTTTGCCTGCTAGGGCGCTCGCTGATCTCCATGACGGCGGCAGCCAAGGCTTGCGGTTATCTGGCCGAGGATTTCAATCCCATACCGCCCCACGACCTGGGCTATCTGCCCGCAAATGAGGTCATGATTCTAGCAACGGGGAGTCAGGGTGAGCCCGGTGCGGCGCTGACCCGACTGGCCGCCGGTCGGCATCCGACCTTGGAACTGGTCAGTGGAGACCGCGTGATTTACAGCGCCAAGGCCATTCCCGGCAATGAAGGCAAGATCGCCGCCATGGATGCACAATTTACTGCCGCCGGTGTT
Organism: uncultured Pseudomonadales bacterium; assembly: GCA_964635835.1. Lineage (GTDB taxonomy): Bacteria > Pseudomonadota > Gammaproteobacteria > Pseudomonadales > Azotimanducaceae > UBA4421. Next base: position 3,846 of record CAZWQK010000066.1, on the reverse strand, counting down.
GACGTGGTGCACGCAGATCAAAGCAACCTGCCCCTGCACGCCTCCGGGCATCCCAACGCTGACGAGCTTCGCCACATGTATCGCTGGCTTGCGCCGAACATTGCCATCCCCGTACATGGCGAGGCAGCGCATATGGAGGCAAACGGCGCATTAGCAAAGCAGGCGGGGGTGCCGACACAATTGGTGGGGAGAAATGGCGACCTATTTCGCATCGCACCCATGCCGAGCCTGCTGCGTGGCGCCGTGGAAACCGGCCGTTTGTTTGTGGATCGGGGGCAGTTAAAGCGGGTTTAACAAACTGGCGAAGTGCTAACGGGACTGGGGGTGTTCGGCGGGCGCAAGCTCGGGGGTCGTTTTTTCATCAGGACAGGCAAAAATCGCGCGTTGGTTTTCGTCTACTTCTTGGCCTTCACATTTCATAAAAGAGCTGTATACGGACAGCACGGGAATCATCGCGAAGGCAGAAATCAGCATGCCCACGGCATTGAGCATCATGCCGCTGCGGTACCACTGTTCGTGGAAGTTATCGACGATGCGAAAAAACGCGGCAAAGTAAAAAAACATCGCGATCACCGTGACAACTGCCAGGGTTCGCGCCCAGCCGAAGCCGACCTTGCTGCGCAGGCTTATCAAGGCCAACAGAGCGCCGCCAAAGTAAATCAGGGTCAGCACGGGCGTTTTTGGAATGAAAACGTGCAAAACCGCCAACGCTAACAGTGCGCAACCTGTGGTGGCATTGATTACTCTCACCGCACCTCCATGTCTTTTTGTGCTTTTTGTGCTTTTTGTGCTTTTTGTCGGCTTGGTGCTTTTTGCACGTCTTGTACTTTGATTTCGGGATTCCGACTCCGGCGTTTTCCCGCGTCATCCGGGCAGCCAGATTTGGCCGATAGGAGAAAATGTAACAATGGCCTCATCGTGTCAACAGTTTTGTTACAAAAGGTGACGCTTTGTTGCAGGGACTGAGGTGAAACAGCGATTGACTGGCTAGGCTAACCCTCTGTTTTTTTTCAGGTTTACTGCTTTCTTCGGACCGATTACTTGACCTTCAGGTCCCAGTCCGGCACCCCGTCATCCAACTGCACCCCAAAACTGTTCAGGGCCATGGAGACCAGGTTGTACTGGCCCACGGTGAAAACCAAATCCATCATCTGCTGCTGATTCAGGTGCTCGGTCAGTGCCTGCCAGGTGGCGTCGCTGATGTGGGCGTCCTGGTGCAGTTCGTCGGTGGCCTGCAGTAGCAGGCGATAAAGCGGCGATAAACCGGGGGTTTGCGGGCCGCTTTTACTGGCGAGAATTTCCTCTTCGGTCATGCCCGCATTTCTGGCGATGACCACGTGCTGACCCCATTCGTAGCCGGATTGGCACAAGTAGCCGATGCGCAGGATCACCAGTTCCCGTTCTTTCACCGGCAGCGTGGATTTGCCCAGTATGTGGTTCGCAAACACCATCCAGCGCCGCGCCAGCGCCGAGTGATTGGCTAAGGTGCGAAAAATGTTTAATACCCGGCCGCCTTTGGCAATGGGTTCAAGTAGAGTTTTGGCATCTGCATCTAACTGATCATCCGCCAAAGGTTGAATCCGTGGGGTTATCATCCGCATCATAGGCCTCCGATAAGTCGTCACTATAGCCCAAGTTCCTTAACACAGCGGCCACCGTCGCCCCGGGAGAATAAGTTCTTGAAACACCTGCTCGTGGTCTTTCACTCCAAGACCGGCAATACCCAACAGCTCGCCGACGCCGTGGTCGCCGGCGCCACCGCCGCGGACGTCATCGGTGTCCAGGTGAGAGTGCTGCGCGCTGCCGATGCAGGTCCGGCCGATTTGCTGTGGGCCAATGGCCTGCTACTGGGCACACCAGAGAACTTCGGCTACCTGTCCGGT
>CAZWQK010000066.1:0-1953 GCA_964635835.1 uncultured Pseudomonadales bacterium | reverse complement strand
GTGCCCTGAAAGACTTTTTAGATCGAACCTTTTACGAAGTAGAAGGCAAACTGACGCCCCTGCCCTACGCCATGTTCATCAGCGCTGGCAACGACGGCACCGGTGCCGTGCGCGCCATGGAGCGCATTGCGAATGGCTATCCTTTCATCAAGATCCAAGACCCTGTGATCGTCAGAGGCGAGCCTTGTGCCGACGACTTGGAGGCCTGTCGCCAGCTTGGTCAAGCCATGGCCATGGGGATCGACATGGGGATCTTTTAGCCGCGCGGTCAAACCTTTAGCGAAACCAAGTGGGTTCCAACTTTTTTCACTCTTTCTTGCTGTTGAAACCCGTATGCTTTGTCGGCGTTACCAAAGAGACACCTTGTGCCTACTCCCACAGCCAAAATCTGCCACAGCATTACCGAAATCGATGCCGCGCAATGGGATCGCTGCGCTCTGGGCTCGGGTGTCTACAACCCGTTTACCAGCCATGCCTTCCTTTTGGCCCTGGAGGAAAGCGGCAGCGTTGGTCGAGACACGGGGTGGCAGCCCTTTCACGTCGCCGTGGAAGATGGCGATACGCTGATTGGCGTGGTGCCCTTGTATCTGAAAAACCACAGTCAGGGCGAGTACGTATTTGACTACGCCTGGGCAGATGCCTGGCACCGGGCCGGCCACAGTTACTACCCCAAACTCCAGAGCAGCATTCCTTTTACGCCAGCCACCGCTCCCAAGCTGCTGTGCGCAGACAACAGCGAAGCCAATCAGCAGCTGTTGCTGAACGCCTGCCTGCAGGTTGCCGAACAAGCCAGGGTCAGCTCCCTGCACATGACCTTCCTGCCCCAGGTCCAGTGGCAGCAAGCCGCTAAAGCGGGTTTGCTTCAGCGCATGGATCAGCAGTTTCATTGGCACAACGCATCCTATGCCTGCTTCGACGAGTTTTTAGGCCAGCTGGCGTCAAAGAAACGCAAGAACCTGAAGCGCGAGCGTCGAGAGGCACTGGCAAACGACATCACCGTGCACTGGTTAACCGGTGAGGAGCTGGAGGAATCCCATTGGGATGCGTTTTACCAGTTCTATCTGGACACCGGGTCGCGCAAGTGGGGCAGCCCCTATCTGACCCGAGATTTTTTCAGCCGTGCCAGCACCAGCATGGCCAAGGACATTCTGCTCATCATGGCGGAACGCCAGGGCCGCTATATTGCCGGGGCGTTGAATTTCATTGGCAGCGACACCCTGTTTGGTCGCAACTGGGGCTGCATCGAGGACCACCGCTTCCTGCACTTTGAGGTGTGCTACTACCAGGCCATCGATTTTGCGATCTCCCGGGGTTTACAGCGTGTGGAAGCTGGCGCCCAGGGCGGCCACAAAGTGGTGCGAGGCTATTTACCCGAAGCGACCTACAGCGCCCATTGGATCGCCGACCCGGGTTTTCGCGACGCCGTGGCGCGTTTTTTAGACGAGGAGCGGCGCTACGTTGCCGAGGACATTGAGCACGTTGAACAGCGCAGTCCATTCAACGCCACCGTGGACCTGGGCGACATTCGGCAAGGTTGAAAAACCCGCACCCTGAACAGAAAAAACACAGCGACTGCTTTATGATCCTTCCCGTTTTGATCCGTAGAGCGCCGACATAACCATGATTGTTGCGATTAAATCCATTCTCCAACACGACACGCCCATCGACAGTCAGGTCACCGTGCGTGGCTGGCTGCGATCGCGCCGATCGTCCAAGGGTGGTTTCTCGTTTTTACACATCCACGACGGCTCTTGCTTTGGCACGGTCCAAGCCATCGCCGATCAAGCGCTGCCGAATTACGACGCAATTGTCGAAGCCGGCACCGGCTGCTCAGTCACCGTCACCGGCAAGTTGGTGGCGTCTCAGGGCAAGGGCCAGGACCGGGAAATACAGGCGGACACGGTAGTCATTCACGGCCTTGTGGACGACCCGGAAACCTACCCCATCAGCAAA
>CAZWQK010000065.1:0-8303 GCA_964635835.1 uncultured Pseudomonadales bacterium | reverse complement strand
TGCGGTACCAAAAATACCCTTAGCCATAAGCGACGTTTCCAGGCCCCGCCGATGCTGGTAAACCGTCGCACGGGCGCCGTAAGGGTTGGTCTTGATCTCATCTATGACTCTGGCATTGGTGACGGCCATACGCTGAGGCAGCCAAATTGCCAGCGCCCTGACGAACAATCCAGCCAAGAGCAGCCAAAGCCCTGGCCTGGGCCAAATGCCCGCCACGATTAACCGCCTTCAATCCGGGGAATTAGAAAAATTTCCGCATCCGCGGGAATGGGCTGGGTCCAGTCGTCCCGGAAGATTTGCCCGTTAATGGACACCGCCACCCCGCGATCCAGCAGTTGCTGGAACTCGGGATAACGGTCAACCAGCGAGGTCATCAACTCGGCAATGGTCCCGGCTGTTACTTCCAACGCACTGCCAGGACCGCCGTGAAGCTGTAGCGAGCTGCTCAGCCTAACCCGCATTTTCCAGTTCATCGATGGCCGCCAGCACTCGCGGCGGAGACATCGGCGCATGGTTCATCCGCACACCTGTGGCGTTAGCAATCGCGTTGCCCACCGCCGCCAGAGGCGGAACGATGGAGGTTTCGCCAACACCGCGCACGCCGTAGGGGTGAAGCGGATTGGGTACTTCCAGGATCTTGGTGTCGATGAAGGGCAAGTCTGAGCAAACGGGAATGCGGTAATCCAGGAAACCAGGGTTTTGCAGTCGCCCGTCGCTGCCGTAGATGTATTCCTCGTTCAGGGCCCAACCAATACCTTGAGTTGCGCCACCCTGGAACTGTCCTTCCACGTAATCTGGATTGATGGCCTTACCCGCATCTTGCACCACCGTGTAGCGAATGATGGTTGAGCGGCCGGTTTCTGGATCTACCTCCACATCACAGATGTGGCTGGCAAAACCCATACCTGCGCCGTCTGCAGTCACCTCATTGTGCCCGGCAATGGGCCCACCGGTGCGACCAGACTTCGCCGCAATCTCTTTCAGCGACAGCGGCGGCAAATTACCGTGACCAGCACCGGTCGCTACCGCTTGGCCATTTTCCCAAACCACGTCTTCTTCGGGTACGCCCCACATTTTCGCAGCGCGCTGCTTGAGCACGCCAATTGCGTCCCGAGCAGCGAACACCGTGGCCATGCCGGATGAGAAGGTGCCGCGGCTGCCCTCGGTCATATCGTTGTGACCCAGCGATGTCGTGTCCGCAATATTCGCTCGCACCTGCTCGTAGGGAATTCCCAGTTCCTCCGCCGCAATCATGGCCATGGACGAGCGCGAACCACCCACATCCACAGTACCAAGGGTCAGATTCACGGTGCCGTCGACGCCAATGTTGAGGTCCGTGCAGGTTTGGCCGCCGATGTTGAACCAAAATCCGCAGGCAACGCCTCGGCCCTGATTCTTTTTCAGCTTGGCCCGCATGTGCGGATGATCTTTCACCGCCTGCAGAGTGTGCTCGATACCAATGGGGCCATAGGTGGGACCGTAGGGTGCCAGGGTGCCTTCCCTGGCCACGTTCTTCAGCCGCATATCAATTGGAGCAACGCCTATTTTCTTCGCCAGAATATCGATGGTGCTTTCTACGGCAAACGCCGCCATTGGCGCTGAGGGCGCGCGATAGGCAGCGACCTTTGGACGGTTGACGATCACGTCCCAGCCAATCGATTTGTTGTTCTTGATGTCGTAGCAGGCGAAGGCAGTCATACAGGCCAGCATTGCCCAGTTGCCGGGGAAGGCGCCGCCTTGATAACGCATTTCGGCAACCGCCGCGGTAATGGTGCCGTCTTTCTTCGCGCCCATCTTCACATCAATGGAGGTAGAGGACGTGGGGCCCGTGGCCCGGAACACTTCGTCCCGACCCATGACCAGCTTCACTGGGCGGTTGGCCTTACGGGACAGCGCCAGCGCTACGGGCTCAGCCCAGACGTGGGTCTTGCCGCCGAAACCACCGCCGATTTCCGATGAGGTGACCTTAAGCTTGGCGATGTCCAGGCCGAGCAAGGAGGCACACACATTGCGAAAGACAAAATGGCCTTGAGTGGTAACCCAGAGCTCTGCCGTACCGTCTGGATTGACCGATGCCAAACACGCATGAGGCTCAATGTAGCCTTGATGGGTTTGCTCGGTTTTGTAGGTTTTCTCAACGATAACGTCCGCTTCCGCAAAACCGGCATCTACGTCGCCGTAGCCCATTTGCGTCCGAGCCGAAATATTTGAAGGCTTCGTGGGTGCAGGCTCTACACCCCGGGTGATGATTCGATCATGAATCACCGGCGCCGATTCCAGCATGGCTTCGTCAACGTCGGTCACATGAGGCAGCTTCTTATACTTCACGTCGATGAGCTTTAGCGCCTTAGCCGCAGTCTGCTCATCTACTGCAGCCACCGCAGCCACCGCATGGCCGTCATACAGGGCGCGACCTCGCGCCATGCAATTTTCCAGGATGTCCGCCAGCCCCTGATCACCAGCAGTTAAATCCGGCAAATCCTCGAAGGTGACGACGGATTTAACCCCGGGCAGTTTTTCCGCTTTCTTGGTGTTGATTTTTAAAATCTGGGCGTGGGCGTGAGGCGAGCGCAAGACGCGACCGACCAACTGCCCTGGCGCACTGGCATCCGCCCCGTAGCGCGCCTTACCCGTTACTTTGTCGATGCCGTCAGGCCGATTAAAACGAGTCCCAACAACTTCGTATTCTTTGTCCACATATTTCTGATCGTGACCCATGGTTCTTTCTCCCTAAATCTTTCTTTTTACTCGCTAGCGGCTCTCTACCTACTCGCTAGCGGCGCTTTTGCTTCCGCATGTCTTTGGCTGCTGCTTGGACGGCATGGACGATCTTGTCGTAGCCGGTGCAGCGGCAAAGATTGCCGGCTAGGGCGTAGCGGATTTCGGTTTCACTGGGATTGGGGTTTCGATCCAGTAGCGCCTTGGCTGCCACCAAAAAACCTGGGGTGCAAATGCCGCATTGGAGCGCGGCATGGTCAATGAACTTTTGCTGCAGCGGATGGAGCTCGCCGTCTTCAGACAGCCCCTCTACGGTTGTAACTTCACGGCCCTCGGCCTCTACACCCAACACCAGGCAGGAGCAAACCAGGTTGCCGTCCAGGGTGACGCTGCAGGCGCCGCAGTCCCCGGTGCCGCAGCCTTCTTTCACACCGGTGAGACCAACGCGATTTCGCAGAGCGGTCATCAGGCTCTCATCGGTAGGACAGGCAAACTGTACCGGGTCACCGTTTACGGTGGTTGAGACGAGTGTTGCATTGCTCATCGGGCACCTCCTGCTCTTTGAAAGGCTATCTTGGCCGCGCGCCTGGCGAGCACGCCGGCGACGCGGGTCCGGTATTCAACGGTTCCACGTTTGTCGTCAATGGGGTTACAGGCAGCACTGCAGGCTGCGGCCAACTTATCCAGAGCCGCATCATCCAACTTGCTACCCACCAGAGCTCGAGCCGCCGCCGGCACAATAATCGCCGTTGGTGCCACGGCACCAAGCACGACCCGGGCTTTCTTAACCATGCCTCTTTCGAGCTTCAGGCTGATGGCCACACCAACCACGGCAATGTCCATTTCTGTTCTTGGAATGAAGCGAAGATAAGCGTCGCCGGTACGAGGCTCGGGCTTGGGCAAGGTAATGGCCTCGATAACTTCGCCCTTAGCCAGGGCTGTTTTGCCTGGTCCCAGTACCACCTTTTCAACAGGCAGGGTGCGCTTCTTCTGGGGCCCAACAATGACCGCCTTGGCACCCGCAGCGATCATGGCTGGCACGCTGTCAGCGGCTGGCGATGCATTACACAGATTACCAGACAGTGTGGCCCGGCCCTGGATTTGATCGGATCCAATAAGGTTGGCCGCCTCAACAACACCGGGCCAGGCCGCCTTTAACCCTTTATGCTGACCAATGGCCGCTCCGGATACTCCAGCGCCGATGGTGAATCCCTTAGCGGACGTTTGTATTTCGTTGATTTTTGGAATGCGCTTGATGTCGACCACCAGGTCGGGTTCGACCATGCCCATTTTCAATTTCACCAACAAGTCGGTACCGCCAGCTAGCAGGAAGGCTGCGCCTTTTTCTTTGCTCAGCAATCCGGCTGCTTCCTTTGCGGACGCAGGTGTGGCGTATTTCATAGCTCCCCTCTCTCTTTCATTAATCAGCTCCCACAGAAAATACTGGCAGAAATTTCCCGGCGGCGCACTCCTCTGTGGGCAGGGAATCGAGATTTTGCTAAACCCCTTGGCCGCTCAGTCTGGGGGGGACGCCATGCTGCCGCTACGCCGCCGTAACTAGGTTGGTGCTTGGGGCCACACCAGTTCAAAGGGCGTGGCCCTTGGCGACGAACTGAGCAATGAGCAGTTCAGTGAGATCTATAAAGCTTGGTTGGAGTGGAAAGTTCCGGTCTTTCGGGATCAAGAGCTGAGCGGGGAACAGCACAATGCTTTTGCGCGGCGCTTCGGCACTCTGCATGTGCACCCCATGCAGCACAGTTACGGCGGCGATCCTGAAATCCTGCGCATCAAAACCACCAAGGACTCCAAGTACACGGCCGGCAATGGTTGGCATACCGACGTGACCTGCGACGAAATACCGCCCATGGCTTCGGCACTCTACATTACCGAAACGCCAGAGCACGGCGGCGGCCATACGCTCTTTGCGAACATGTTCCTGGCTTATGAGCTGCTCAGCGACACCATGAAAAACCTGCTTGAAGGTCTAACGGCAGTTCACGATGGTGCGCTGCCCTACCTCGGCAATTATCAGGTTGCACCGCCAGAGGGGGCCAGCTAACCGCGTAATGAGCATCCGGTTGTCATCAAACATCCTGAAACGGGAAAAAGTTCTGTTCGTGAATAGCGGTTTTACCGCCAGCATCAAGGGCATGCACCCTGCAGAAAGCAAGGCCATCTTGACTATGTTGTTTGATTACATCAGCAAGACCCATCGCCTGACCTGCCGGGTAAATTGGCAGCCCAATACTCTGACCCTTTGGGACAACCGCTGCACCCAGCACCACGCGCTCTGGGACTACTACCCCGAAAGCCGCTACGGCGAGCGGGTCTCTATTCTTGGTAACAGCCGTCGGCTGCCCTGGCTCAGCAAGCTGGCTAGGGGTTAGCGGGAGTGACTAGGCGCAGCAGCGTATTTTCGTGATCTTGGCCAAGGCTGTCCAATATTGGCGTCATTAGCTCAGCCATCAAAGGCAAGTAATCGGTTTTGGAACCCCGGGAATCCAGCGATGCCACCCACACCGCACCGCGACGCTGATCCTCGGGGTCAGTGTCTTTTGCCGCCTCTTCAGTCCCTTGCGCATCCAGAGCCTCCCTTACCACCAGATGAAAACTGCGCTGGTAGGTGGTTAACGAGGTCTCCTGATGCACGGTGCAGGAGCGCCAGTAGCCGTAGCCCGAGCAAAACGTTGGTAGATGGGCGTGGTCCACGCGCTGATCGGTGGCCTCGAATGTCCATTCCACGATATACGCGCCAGCGCTGCAGGAGGTATCAAATCCTGCCTGGGAAAACATCTGATTGATGGTCTTACTTGCATTGATCCGGCGGGGGTCCAGGCTTTTTTCTTCAATACAGAAACCTCTATCTGTCTCGATCACGCCTATGGCACTGCTATTAAGGTGGGCGCTGGGAGCAAAACTTGAACACCCTGCCGCGGCAAAGACAATCAGGGCGAAACAGGTCAACTGTCTGACTACATTTCTGTGCATGATCTACCTCCGTTACGATCGAGCCATGGTATCACTGGCCAAGGCGGAAAAGCGTTGCAACCGACCTTGGTTTCATAAATTTTTGTCCAACCTCTCCCTTGACCTTGCACCCGGCTGCGCGTTTAGTGCCCCCATGAGCGACTCAACTCACGATCTTAACGCTAGCGAGACAGCAAGTTCTGGCGAACCCGCTGGCTTCCACTGGCGCTGCAAGCACACCTGGCGCCAAGCTTCGCAAAACACCCTTTGGTGTTTGCTGGGCTGCGCCATTGGCGATTTGGGCACCATCGCCTACTTTCAGGTAACCGGAACGCCCTGGCCAGTCTGGGCCATCATGTCCCTAGCCATCGTTAACGGCCTGCTGACGTCCATTGCCCTCGAAACCGCGATTTTGTTCAGACAGATGACTTTATCCAATGCGTTCAAGACCGCCATAGGCATGTCGCTGATCTCAATGATCGGTATGGAAGTGGCTATGAATCTGGTCGATGTCGCTATCACCGGCGGCGCTATTTTGACTTTGGAGGTGGTTCCCCTCATGTTGCTGGCGGGCTTCGTTACACCACTGCCCTACAACTACTGGCGACTGAAAGCGCTGGGCAAGGCCTGCCACTAATTTCCTGTCGCTGCATTGCGGTGCCGGACCTTTTGTAGCCGCTCTTTTGTAGCCGCTCTTTCAGTACGCCCCGTGCCGCCTTGCGCGGTCGCCTGGATGAGTACCCCAAGAAACCCCAGGGCTATCCGGCAGAGGGTAGGGCATTGAACTGCACATAGAGCCGCCACCCCAGGGTTAGCTGCCCCGCCGTTACGTCGGCCAGCTGCAGTCGAGCCTGCTGCAGGTCTCGGGCTGAATTCATCACGTCCAGCCAGCTCTTGCGCCCGGTTAAAAACTGTCGCTCGTATGATTCGTAGACGTCCTGAGCGGTTTGTGTCGCAACGTTCAGTGCCTGCAGGCGCAGTTCAAAGGACTCGACCAAGGCCAGATCTGAGCGGATTTGCTCGCGGGTCGACAGCTCGGCGCTATCGCGCTGTGCCATTGCCGCCCCCAAGGACTCCCGGGCTTCGGAGATGCCGGAAAAGGTTGAAAGGCCTGCGCCCAACTGGCTGCGAACGCCAATCAGGACCCGACTGTCCGGACCACGGTTAGCATACTGCAGGTTGTTGAACTGGCGCTCAAAGCGCACATACAAATCCGGACGCGTTTGCGATCGGCGATTCTTGATCTCTGCTCGAGCGCTGCGAATGTCCGCCTCCGCGCGCCGAATCGCCGGCGCGTGTTCAAGACCGATGCGAATCAACTCGCTTTCTGAACCCGACGGTAGATCGGGATAACCGCCTTTACCAAGCTCGAGAGCCTCACTGCTCAGAGGCAGACCAACCATTTCGGATAGCACCGCCAAGGCGCGATACTCTCGGGCTGCGGTAGCCACTCGATCGGCTTTGACCGACTGTAGCCGCCCCCGCGCCAACTCCAAATCGCTGCCGGTAGACACCCCACCTGCAGCCCTCCTCTCGACTTGCTCGAACAAGGTCTGATGGCGGTCTTCACTAATGCGCAGGCTCTGTTTCTGTAAATTGGCGGAAAGCCACTCGCCGTAAATCTGCACCACTCGAAAGGCCAACTCCCGCTGGCTGCCTGCTAGCGTCGCTTCCGCCACGTCCAGAGAGGCCCGTGCGCCCTGTATACCGCTGCTCAGCCGACCGCCAGTCCACAGCGGCTGTTCGAGGCTGAATACCGTGGCGTAATCGTCACCCTGAAAAGAGGGATCGTCGTCGTCGGTAAAGGCTCGCTGATAAGACACACCGGGAGTGGGGAAATACTGCCAGCGGGCAGACTTTATACCCTGAGTTGCGGAACGAACGTCGGCGCGACCTGAGTCCACCAGCGGGTGGGTTTGAATTGCTCGCTGCAGCAGTGACTGCAGGCTTAGGGAGGGCTCAGTTGTTCTGACTTCAGTGGCTATCGAACCCGTGGCCGCCTGAATACTGAGCGATGAGAACACCATTAACCAGGCACCAACTAACCCAGCACTAACTAACCAAGCACTAACGGTAAACCGCAGCATGCACAAACGACTGAACACAAATAACCCCTAGCAGTGAATGAACGCTAGTGCATTAAGCGGGGCGAAGCTTGGGGGGTAGTAATAGGATCGACAGTCGGCACCAATAACCGGATCAGCGGTAGTTTTGTACGAATCCAGCCTAATTGGTTCGGGTTATCGCGATCCGGACCGACGTCGCGCCTGAGCACCTCGGGCGGCTGTGCTGGAGAGGGCCTGGGGCGGCGATCTTAGCCCTTGCGGCCAACCTTCACCGGTAAGTGCGTATAGCCATTGACAAAGGAGGAGAAGGTGCGCTGTGGCTCATCTTGCACTTCAATTTTTTCAAAGCGCTGCAGCAACTCTTCCCAGAGAATGCGCAGCTGCAGTTCCGCCAGGCGGTTACCCATACAGCGGTGGACGCCAAATCCAAAGGACAAATGCTGGCGCGCATTGGGCCGTTCAATGTTGAGCACATCGGGGTTGTCAAACACGCGATCATCCCGGTTGCCGGAGGCATACCACATCAACACTTGGTCGTGTTTTTTGATTTGC
>CAZWQK010000064.1:852-8319 GCA_964635835.1 uncultured Pseudomonadales bacterium | reverse complement strand
GACGGTACGGGCTTTATCTGGATCACTGCGTTTGTGGTGCTAATTACCGCCATGGTGCTAGCGCTTTGAAGAACTCATATAAGGTCGTGGGCTTTAATCTATGCGCCGGCGCAACGATGGTTGCCCGCTGACCACAGGCCAATGTAAAGGCCCCGGTGGAGGAATTACTGGATGAACGTTTCTATGACAGTCAATGGCGAGGTCCGCACCGTTGACGTTGCCGCTAACACGCTGTTGGTCAGCGTGCTGCGCGAGGGGCTCGGACTGACAGGGACCCACGTTGGCTGTGATACCTCTCAGTGCGGCGCCTGCACCGTTCACCTAAACGGCCGAGCCGTAAAATCTTGCGCCGTGTTAGCGGTTCAGGTCCAAGGCGCCACCGTCGTAACCATCGAGGGCATTGGATATACGGACAATCTGCACCCCATGCAAAAGGCCTTTCGTGATTCTCACGCATTGCAGTGCGGCTTTTGCACGCCGGGTATGATTATGCAGGCCATCGATTTGGTTGCGGATGCTCAAGCCCAATCGAAATCGCTGGATGCGGACGCCATTCGCCAAGGCCTGGATGGCAACATTTGTCGCTGCACGGGCTATCAAAATATTGTGGCGGCAGTTGCCAAGGGCGCCGCTGCCTTGTCCTCAGAAGTGAAGGGAACCTAAGCCCTATGTACTCATTTGACTATCATCGCCCTGACAGTCTCGCCGCTGCGCGGGCACTGTTCGCCCGTGCCGAAGATCCCATGTATCTCAGTGGCGGTATGACCCTTATCCCGAGCATGAAGCAGCGTTTGGCGGCTCCCTCTGATCTCATCGACCTGTCTGGATTGGCTGAACTTCAAGGCGTTCAGTTAGTTGATGATGACACCAAGATCCGAGTGGGTGCCCTGACTTGTCACAATGACGTGACGAACAATGAGATTGTTCGGCAACGACTGCCGGTGCTGGTGGAAGTTGCCGGGGCAATCGGAGACCACCAAGTGCGAAACCGCGGTACGCTGGGTGGTTCAATTGCCAACAGCGATCCCGCTGCGGACTGGCCCGCAGCCTTGGTAGCGCTGCAGGCAACCGTGTACACCCAAGACCGGGAGATTGGGGCGGATGAATTCTTCCGCGACTTATTCGAAACCGCGCTTGCTGCTGAGGACATTGTTGTGGCCGTGGACTTCGCTATTCCGCGCAAAGCGACTTACCAAAAGTTCCGGCATCCGGCTTCTGGCTACGCGGTGGTGGGCGTACTGGTGGCGGAGCATGACAACGGAATTCGCGTCGGGGTTACCGGCGCGGGCCCGTGTGCCTTTCGTGCCTGCACCCTGGAAGATGCGCTAACGGAATCTTTTAGCCAACAGGCCGTAGAGGCGGTGGAAGTGCCGGATGTTGGCTTCAACAGCGATGTGCACGCATCCGCCGAGTACCGCAGCCACCTAGTTAAAGTGCTCACCAAGCGCGCAATCTTGCAGCTTAGCGCTCGCTCCTAGCCTGTCACTGAGGCCTCGGCGAGGTGGCTGCTTGAGCCTCTCCTTCCGGCGACTTGGCTCAACTCCGTAGCAGGTTTTTTCGTGATTGATTTCCCTTAGGTTCTTGGATTACCTTTGACCCGCGCTTGGATCTGAGAGGTATCAATCCCGGACCGAGACGCGGAAAAGAAAGCTCACGAGGGAAATGGTCGCATGGGCTAACGATGCGAACACAAACAAGAGCTGAGGGGCGAGGAAACACCGTTTTCTCAAAACACACAAATAGGACTTGATCTGCCCGCAGGGGATTTGCAGCGCGCAACACGCGGTGAATTAGGACAGGTACCGGAGAAACAGATGAACATTCACGATTTTCATCGTCGTAAGGTCGCGTCGGAAAAAATTTCCATGGTGACTTGCTACGACTACTGGTCGGCACAATTACTCAACGACACGGATCTGGATACGTTGTTAGTCGGCGACAGCCTAGCCATGGTTATGCACGGATTCAGCAGTACGGTTCACGCCACGGTACCGATGATGGCAACCCATATCGCGGCGGTGCGCCGGGGCGCGCCGGACAAATTCATTGTGGGTGACATGCCTTTTCTTGCCGCTCGGCGCGAGCGTAACGAGGTAATGGATGCAGTGTGTGAGCTCATGCAGGCGGGTAGTAACGCCATCAAGATCGAGGGCGCTGCGGGGCAGCTAGACACCATCGCCCACGTAGTGGAGTCGGGCGTGCCGGTCATGGGCCATCTGGGTCTGACGCCCCAGTCTGTTGAAGGGTTGGGCGGTCACAAAGTGCAGGGTCGAACCGAGTCCACCGCAGAAAAAATTTATCGGGATGCGATGGCCCTGCAGGAAGCAGGCTGCTTTGCGCTGGTATTGGAGTGCATCCCCCAGAACCTGGGACGGCAAATTACGCGCAGCCTGGACATCCCGACCATTGGCATCGGCGCCGGGGCTCACACGGATGGCCAGGTGTTGGTGCTGCAGGACATGCTCGGCATGCAGCCCCAGTTTAAACCGAAGTTTTTGCGTCACTATTTGGACGGCCATGCCCAGTTGAGCGGCGCGGTGAATGCATTTCATCAGGATGTGACAGCCGGCGCCTTTCCGGATTGCAATGAGGTTTATCGTTGAAAGTCCTGCACTGCATGGCCCAGTGGCAGCAGCTTCGGGCAGCGATGACGGGCAGCGTGGGCTTTGTGCCTACTATGGGCGCCCTGCATGCTGGGCACCTGTCCTTACTGGCAGAAAGCGTCAAGCAGAACGACCTGACGGTGCTGTCTATCTACGTGAATGCCACCCAGTTCAACGACCCCAAAGACTTAGCCAGCTATCCCAGCACCCTTGAGGCAGACATCGCTCAAGCGCAAGCAGCCGGTGTGGATGTTGTGCTAGTGCCTGATTACCAGCAGATGTATCAGGATGAGTTTCGTTTCCAGCTCAGTGAAAACCAGTTCTCGACGGGTCTGTGCGGCAGCGACCGACCGGGCCATTTCACTGGCGTTCTGACCGTGGTGATGAAGCTGCTAAATTTGGTGTGTCCAGATCGGGCCTACTTTGGTCTGAAGGATTTTCAGCAGTACACCCTCATTAAAGATATGTGCGCGGCCTTTTTTATGCCCGTGCAGATCCTGGGCTGCGACATCGTGCGTGAGGCCGATGGCCTAGCCATGTCCTCTCGCAATCTATTGCTCAGCCCGGACGCCAGACGGTTGGCGGGTCGCTTCAACGGCATCCTCGCTGAGGCGGCGACGGACGCCGAGGCTGCTGAGAAGCTTACTCGAGCGGGTTTTGATGTTGCCTATGTGCAGACGGTTCGCGGTCGCCGCTGTGCGGCGGTCGTGGTTGGTGAGGGAGATCAGGCCGTACGCCTGATTGATAATCTGGCGGTGAGTGCCGTTAATGATCCAGCTATGCCTAGGGATGCGGCGTCATGATTTTAGTTCTCGATGTCGGTAACAGTCAGATTTACTGCGGGGTTTTTCAGGAAGAGGAGCTGGTCAGTCAATTCCGCTACGCCTCCACCGGGCAGAGCACGTCAGATGAGGTGGGCGTTTTTCTTCGCGGTGCCCTGCGCGAGAACGGCATCGACCCTGAAGCCATTCGCATCGTGGCCATCTCCTCTGTGGTGCCAGAGCTCAATTACACCCTGCGGTCTTGCTGCCAAAAGTACTTTGGTCTGGAGCCGATGATTCTACGGCCGGGGCTCAAGACAGGTTTGAAGATTGCCTACAAAGACCCTAAGGAGGTGGGCAGCGATCGTATTGCCGATGCCATGGGGGCTATCAAACTCTTTCCCAACCGTAACCTCGTGGTGGTGGATTTTGGTACCGCGACGACAGTGTGCGCGATTACCAAGGACCGCATGTTTTTAGGGGGCAACATCATGCCCGGTATTCGCCTGGCTATGGAGGCCTTAGAGGCCAAGACGGCCAAGTTGCCGTCTGTGGAAATCAAGCCGATTCGCACGGCCATCGGCAAAACCACGACGGAGAGTATTCAAAGCGGCCTCTATTGGAGCAATGTCGGCATGGTCCGGGAACTGGTGGCGCGTATCAGCGCAGAGTCCTTTGCCGATGATCCGCCCTTGGTCATTGCCACGGGTGGTTTCGCCAACCTCTTCCACCGAGAAGACTTGTTTGACCATGTGGTCTCGGACTTAATCCTAGTGGGTCTCATGGAGGCGCTTCGCCTCAACGGCTATCTGGACGCCGAGCCCACCTAGCCGCCAGCTAGGCTTCGGTATAAAGGCCTTGGAGACGACGCATGCCTTTCAGCCAGCGGTCGTAGTCCGCGGTTTTACGCTGCATGTACTCGGCCACCTCCGGGTGAGGCAGTACGAGAAAACGCTCCTCCCGCAGGGTTTCCACTACCGCGTTGACCGCCTCTTCTGGCTCAATCATGCCGTCCACGCCGGCGACACCCGGGCCCGCTGCGGTCATCGCAGTGCGCACTGCCTGGGGGCAAAGTACAGACACCTTGATGCCTTGATCGCCATAGGTAATGGACAGCCATTCGGCTAACGCAACTGCCGCGTGCTTAGTCACCGCATAGGTCGCCGAGCCGATTTGGCTGAGCAGGCCCGCGGCGGAAGCGGTGTTCAACAGGTAGCCTCCGCCTCTGGCGATCATGCGCGGCACCAGGTGCCTGGCGGCCCAGACGTGAGACATGGTGTTGACCTCCCAAATGGTCTGCCATACGTCGTCAGGCTCGAAAATGTCCTTACCAATGCCAATGCCGGCGTTGGAGCAAAATAAATCGATGGGCCCAAATCGGTTTTCGGTTTCCTCGATTAGGTTTATCAGGTCCTGTTCATGGCGAACGTTGGTGGCGTAACCGACACTGCCAATCTCGCTGGCCACGGTTTCCGCGCCTTCGCCGTTCAGGTCTGCGACGATGACTTTGGCTGCGCCCTCGCGGGTGAAGCGGCGGCACATTTCTCGACCAATGCCGCTTGCGCCGCCGGTGACAACGATAATTTTGTCTTTTAGTTCCACAGTAAATCCTTGTTTTTTTGGTCCAGGAGCGAGTTGGGCGATTCGTGCGAGCGCGCCAACATAGACGTTTCCGGAGTCGGATTCTATAGTGTGTGGCGGCTCGTGCCTGAGTCTCAAGCAAGTGCTGCCATAATACGGAAAGACATATGACCCAACAGACGCCCTCCTCGCCAAAGGCGGACCGCTACGGTTGGGTCATCGTAGCCGTCATGCTGCTGGTGCAGACGGTGAGCTCCGGTCTGGGTTTTTACAACATGTCGGTTTACATCAATCGGCTCTCTGCAGAGCTTGGCGCACCGGTGGCCCAAATTTCTTTCGCGGTGAGCCTGTTTTTTGTCGTCGGTGGCATTGCCGGTCTTTATGTGGCCTCTTTGCTGAGCCGATATCACGTTCGCACCATCATGATCGTCGGCGCTTTAATCAGCGGTTTGGCTTTGGGCAGCGTGGGTCAAGCAACCCAAGTTTGGCAGGTGTATTTGCTGTTCACGCTATTTGGCATCGGTAATGCCGGTGTATCCATTGTGGTAGCCACCACGTTAATTACCCAGTGGTTTCCGGGGCCCCAAAGATCCATTGCCCTGGCCGTCGCCTCGACCGGCCTGTCCCTGGGCGGTGTGGTGATTACGCCGGTATCCGCTTGGCTGCTCAACATACAAGGGGTTACCCAAACCATGCCCTGGCTGGGACTGTTGCTGGTTCTGGTCCTTGTGCCGCTGTCGCTGTTAATCAAACAGGCCCCTGGGGCTCTGATTAAGCCCAGCGCCGAAGCGTCCCTGAATAACGCGGCGTTGCTGTCATCGGCGGTGAATAGCCGGTTCTACGTGCTCATGGCCGTAGCCTATGTGTTGATTATGGCGGCGCAAGTGGGCGGCATTGCCCATCTATACAGCCGGGTTGCGCTCATTGCTGACTTCGAAACGGCGGCCTATGCGGTGCAAGCGTTGTCTATTTGCAGCATTAGCGGGCGCTTTATTGGCGGCTGGCT
Source organism: uncultured Pseudomonadales bacterium (assembly GCA_964635835.1). Lineage (GTDB taxonomy): Bacteria > Pseudomonadota > Gammaproteobacteria > Pseudomonadales > Azotimanducaceae > UBA4421. Next base: position 2,368 of record CAZWQK010000064.1, on the reverse strand, counting down.
AGTATCCCGAATTCCCATTCGTCGCTTCGCCCTTGGCAATGTGTGTTTGCAGGCCTTGGGTTTGACCTGTATTGCCATGGCACCTAACGGCGTTATGGCGGTGCTGGCCGCAGGGTTGTTCGGCCTGAGCGTAGGCAATCTGCTGATGACCCAACCGCTGTGGCTGGCGGAGATTTATCCCGCGCAAATCTACGCCAAGATATTCGCCCGAGCCAATGCCATAAGCGTTTTGGGTTTGGCCTTTGGACCCTACGGGATGGGTATGATCTTTGATGCGACGTCGGGGACTACCTATAGTTATTCTTATTTGGCCGGCTTGACGGTGTCCTTGATTGCGTTGGTCATTGTCATAAGCGCCAGCGCCGGATCTTCACCGGCTGCTTATCGTGACGTAACCCCTGAGGAGCAAGCCTCAGGAGGTGCACCCGGTCGCTGAGGCTTGAGGTTGAATGATGATTTGTAAACAAAGACTCTGTTTTGCTGTCAGCACACGGTGTTTTTTAGCGGCAGCTTGTGCTGTTGTCATTTGCTGTGCCGGGACTGCTTATGCGGAGGCGTTAGAGCACCCTCAGGCCGGTGGTTTAGTACCTGCAGCGTTTCCTGCGGGGGTTCCGTCCGCGGACCCGGCGGGAACCATGCAGCCGCTGCCAAGTCTGGCGGACATGCTGGAGCGGGTAAATCCAGCGGTGGTAAATATCGCCACGCGGTCTGTGGTGCGAGAAAGCAATCGGCTGCTTGAAGATCCCTTTTTTCGTCGCTTCTTCAACGTGCCAAAAAGCCGTCAACGTTACCGTCGAACCCAAAGTGCCGGGTCGGGAGTGGTTATCGATTCCCAGCAGGGTTACATCGTCACCAATGCGCATGTGGTCAAGTCGGCGGATGAAATCAGCATCGGTTTGTCCGATGGCAGAACCTTGGAGGCTACGTTAATCGGCACAGATCCAGAGGTGGATCTGGCCTTGCTGCAGGTTCAGGCCGAGGGCTTGCTGGCCATCGAGTACGCCAACAGCGCCCGGCTGCGGGTAGGCGATTTTGTGGTAGCCATCGGCAACCCCTTCGGCCTCAATCAAACCGTTACCTCGGGTATTGTCAGCGCCTTGGGACGCAGTGGGCTGGGCATCGAGGGCTATGAGGACTTCATTCAAACCGACGCCCCTATTAATCCTGGCAACTCTGGCGGTGCCCTAGTGGACCTTCGCGGGCGGCTAGTGGGTATTAACACTGCCATCTTTGCTCCTTCTGGCGGCAACATTGGGATTGGTTTCGCTATCCCTGCGAACATGGTCAGCGCGGTAACAGCCCAGCTGATTGAAAAGGGAGAGGTGAATCGCGGTTTTGTTGGCGCCATCGTGCAACCTTTGAATCGAGAGCTAGCCCGAGCCTTTGGCGTGATCTCTGCAGATGGCTTGCCTCAGGGCGTGGTCATCGTAGATGTGCAAACGGGTAGTTCGGCAGAACAAGCGGGTTTGCAGCCTGGGGACGTAATCGTACAGATGGACGAAAAGCCCATCCTCAG
>CAZWQK010000064.1:0-842 GCA_964635835.1 uncultured Pseudomonadales bacterium | reverse complement strand
TTTATTGGTGACGAGGTGGCGGTGCAGTACGTCCGACAGGGTGAGCAGGGCAGAACCTTGCTGCGCATTGTGGCGGACCAACAGCAGGTGGTTGCTGGCAAAAGTCTGACGCCCTGGCTGCGCGGGGTAGAACTGCAGAATCTTCGGGGCGGCGATGAAACGCTGCCCGGGGCCGGGGTTGTTGCTACCGAGGTAGGTAATCGCAGCCCGGCCTATGCCTTCGGGCTGCGACCCGGGGATGTGATTGTGGGTGCTAACCGCATCGCCATCGAGGATATTGCGGCCCTGCGCGACGCAGTGCGCCGCGACAAGCGCCAACTGCTGCTGCGGATTTTTCGCAACGGGCGCTTTTACTATGTGGTGATCCGCTAGGTGCTTTATTGATCGAACATGATCACGCTGCGGGCCACTTCGCCGGTGCGCAAATCGTCCATGCCTTGATTGATGTCCTCCAGACGAATTTACTTCGAGAGTAAGTCATCCAGATGCAGTCTGCCCTGCAGATACAGTTCCACAAAGCGCCGCATATCCACTCGGAAGCGGTTAGAGCCCTGCATTTTTCGCTCCATCAAAAACTCCGGCCCGTGAAGTTCTACCCTGGTGCCCATAGGGATCATGCCGATAATGGTAGCGGTGCCATCGATGGTGCCACCGATGGTGCCAGGCTCGGGATTACTACTGAGCTGACGCGACTTTTGCAGCACTGGCCGTGGAATTTAGCCCTCCCGTGTTTTCACAGTGCTACCATGTGACATCGGCATAGTCTCAGACATTAAGAATAGGTTGGGTAATGGTATTAATTGGGCTTGGATCCAATCAGGGAGAATCCACGGACATCGTTG
>CAZWQK010000063.1:0-8405 GCA_964635835.1 uncultured Pseudomonadales bacterium | reverse complement strand
GACGTTTACCGGCGCACCCTCGCGCCCAAGCTGCATCCGACTCTCTCTCAGCAGGAGCTGGATCGCCGGGTACTGGTCATCAGCCGCTGGTCTACGGTGGCCGTGCTGCTGATCTGTATGATCATGGCCTGGTCGCTGATGGACGTGAACGTCTCCCTCGTGGTGTGGATTGGCGTTGGCGGCATGATGGCGGCCTTCGCCGGCCCATTAGTACTGGGCGCGCTGTGGTCAGGAGTTACCCTGAAAGGTGCCTACGCCGGACTGCTCGGCGGCTTCGGTGTATTCATTGTGCTGCACTCTCAGATTCTGGAACCCAGGTGGTTTAGCGGCGTGGGACTGAAGGGTGCGGTGACTTGGCTGCGCGGTGAAGGCCCGAATCCGTATTCCTGTGCGGTGATGGGGGAAATTGTCTCCATCGTACTGACCATTGTGGTGTCGAAGCTGACCCAACCACTAAGTCAGTCGCACATCGATGAGCTGTTTGGTACCGAAAGCCCAGCGTCTTAAGGGCCTCGCCATTGCCGGGGCCTTCAAGAATAAAGATCGCTCTCTCCAGCTCACAGTCGCTAGGCAAACGCTTGCCGGCGCAACATGAGAGCGATATTTTGCATGGCCTGCTCAAACAAGGACAGAATCCATGGCCCAGCTGGATCACATCATGTACGCCTGCCCAGATTTACAGGCGGGCATTGACGAGATTTACGAACTTACCGGCGTCATGCCCGCCATTGGGGGCTCGCATCCCGGCGTGGGTACGCGCAATGCCCTGCTGTCCCTGGACAATTTGCAGTATCTGGAAATTATTGCGCCGGACCCCGATCAAAATCTGCACGGCACTACGGGACAACTGCTACTGGATCACGGCGGCAGCGGCATCCGTAGCTGGGCGGTGGCCAGCGACAATCTGTCTAAGGTGGCCAGCCAAGCCAACGCCCTGGGGCTGGACAGTCGGGAGATCATGGACATGAGCCGCACCACGCCGGACGGCATCAAACTGGCCTGGCGACTGCTGTTTTTACAGGATCCGCACATGCCGTTTTTCATCGACTGGCTGCAATCGCCGCATCCCGCTTTGTCCACACCGGCGAGTTGCACGCTGGCGAGTTTCACCATCAGCACCCCCGTAGCCGAGATGTATCAGGGTTTCCTGAACGCGCTGGATCTCCCCTTGGAAGCCACCATCGGCCCAGAAGGCTTTACCGCCCGGCTCAACACGCCCAAAGGAAACATCACCTTAGCGACCTGGTAGCCCGCGACCCAAACCCGCCCGCTAATGTATAGTGCCCGGCGAACACGCCGTTGGTTCACCCTAACCCTTCGCGTAAGTCCTAAATGTTTTGGAGAGAACTATGACCCAGCAAACCCCCGTTCTGGTCGGCGTCAGCCACCTTGAGCAGCGATTTACCGACTTTGAATCGGCCAAGGAACCGTTCCAGTTGATGATCGACGCCGTTAACCAAGCAGCCGAGGATGCGGGCTCTAAAGCGCTGTTGAACGCGGGCTCGGTTCGAGTCATTCGCGGCATTTGGCCTTACCAAAATCCCGCACAAGCGGTTGCTCAGGCCATCGGCAGCCCCAATGCAGAAACAGCCCTGACCGCTTTTGGCGGTAATTTCGTGCAAACGGCACTCAATCAAAGCGCTCTGGACATTCAATCCGGTGCCCACGACATCATTATTCTGACCGGGGCAGAATGCGGTAACACCCAGGCCAAGGCCGCCAAAGCCGGCCAGGAGTTGGGCTGGGCCGAACTGCCGGGAACCCCAGACCGCGACATTGGCACTGAAAAAGACATGCGCCACGACGCCGAAATCGCCATCCGCCTTGGTCGACCCATTCAAATTTATCCAATTATGGAAACCGCCCTGCGTCACGCCACGGGCCTCGACGTACAGGCGCATCTTGAGCACATCTCCAAGCTGTGGGCAGGCTTTAGCGACGTTGCGGCTAACAATCCCAACGCCTGGATTCAGGAAGCCAAGAGCGCTAAGGAAATTCGCACCGTTTCAGCGGTGAACCGGCCAGTGTCGTTCCCCTACCCCAAGCTGATGAATTCCAACGACAACGTGGATCAGGCTGCGGCTTTGATCCTGGTGTCCGAGGAAAAGGCCAAGGCGCTAGGGATCCCCAGAAACAAGTGGATCTATCCTTGGGCGGGAACCGACGCCCAGGATCATTACTATTTCTCTAACCGGGATAATTTCCACAGTTCACCGGCCATTCGCTTCGCCGGCAGCAAATGCATGGAGCTTACCGACTCCACACCAGACAACATCGACATGATCGACGTCTACAGCTGTTTTCCGGTGGCGGTACAAATCGCCTGTCGGGAGCTGGGCTTTGACATGCAGCGCCCGCTGACGGTGACTGGGGGCCTGACCTTTGCTGGCGGACCGCTGAATAATTACGTTATGCACTCCATTGCGCGGATGGCCCAACTGCTGCGCGAGAACCCGGGCAAGCGCGGCATGATTACCGCCAACGGCGGCTACATCACCAAGCACGCCTTCGGCATCTACTCCAGTGAGCCGCCGGCACGGCCGTTCCAGCACGCGAATTTGCAGGACAAGGTGGATGCAGAGCTCAAGCGTGACGTGGTCATCGAACACCAGGGTGCGGGCACCGTCGAGGGCTACAGCGTGATGTACGACCACGAAGGCGTCACCAAAGCCTTTGTCGGCGCGCGTTTAACCGATGGACGCCGAGCCTGGGGCGTGTCTGATGACAAGGACCTGCTACAAAGCATGACCGAAGAAGAGTTCTGCGGTCGGCAGGTTAATTTGGCCAACCACGTCGCCACCTTTTAGACCGTGGGAGACTCCCCAGACCCAGCCACCCAACCCCTGCGGGCTTATCCCGCAGGATTAGGCCGTCGGCTGGGTGCCATGCTCTACGACAGCTTGCTGGTCATTGCCCTGTTCTTTTTCACTGGCTTTCTTTGGGTCGCCCTGAGCGGTGACGTTGTCACTGGCCCAGCTTTTCAGTTCACCCTGCTTGCCGAAGTCATCGGCTTTTTCACCTATTGCTGGCACAAACAGGGTGAAACCCTGGGCATGCGTGCCTGGAAGCTGCGGATCCTCAATGACCATGGCGAGCTGCCTAACATCCGACAAATCGCCCTGCGACTGTTGGTCGCGCCGCTGTCCCTGGCTTGTTTTGGCCTGGGCTACGCCTGGCTGTATCTCGGCGTCAACAAACAAACCTGGCAGGATCGGGCCAGCGGCACCTATGTGGTGCATCTGCCAGACAGAAGCTAGATCCACACCGGTTTTACTGCTGGCTGTGCCCGGCTCCGATAGATCCAAAATCGAGATCAAGGTAACCTTGCGCACTTGTTGAGCACGGATCTGGTCGCTCTGGAACATCGACCCGTTACGCTGCACAGAACGCCCAAGGGCCTGATACCAAACCAATCGTTGAGGCTTTTCGCGAGCCAACCAAAGCACGACAACCAGGGATAGCACACTATGAATTACGCCGCCGCCAACAGTGATCTTGCCGCGTTGCGAACGCCCTGTTTGGGCACCAGTTTGGCTGTTGCCAAGCGGCTCGCCAAGACCACGAGCAACGCCGCCACCTTGAATCGAGCCATTACAGATTTCAAAGACGTTGCTGGCGAGAGCCTCTGCGTAAATCTGGACGGCCCTGTGGCTCGGGTGCTCATTGTTGGCGGTGCCGACGAGTGCACTCCCGCCCAATATCGCAAAATGGCCGCCTTGGTGGCGCAAAAGCTAACGGCGCTAAAGATTACCCAAGCTGCTCTGCACCTGGTGGGCACCAAGATCAAAGGTCATAACGTCGCCTGGAAAGCTCAGGCGCTCATGCAGGCCCTAAGCCACGCCAGCTATCGCTTCAACGCCTACAAGGCCAAGCCCAAGCAGCCTGTGACCCTGAAGCGGGTTCGTCTACTGGGCAATCAGGGCGACCAAAAAGCCCTGCGGGGAGCCGTCAAACTGGGCACGGCGTTAGATCAGGGACTGGCCTTGGCCAAGGATTTGGGCAACGAGCCGCCCAACGTGTGCACGCCCACCTACCTGCTGTCCCAGGCCCGCAAAATCGCCCGGGATAAGGACGTGTCCGTTACCGCTCTGGACGAAAAGAAGATGCTCAGCCTGGGCATGGGCGCCTTTATGTCGGTGTCACAAGGTAGCGACCAGCCCGGCAAAATGATCATCCTGCGCTACAACGGCGGCAAGAAAAACGAAGAGCCCATCGCCCTGGTCGGCAAGGGTATTACCTTCGATACCGGCGGCATTTCTCTGAAGCCCCCATCGGCAATGGACGAAATGAAATTTGATATGTGCGGCGCCGCCGCCGTGCTTGGCGTCACCAAAGCCGCCATCCAGGCACGCCTGCCCATTAACTTGGTGACCGTGGTTGCCGCCGCAGAGAACATGCCCAGCGGCCGGGCCAGCCGCCCCGGTGACATCGTCACCTCGGCCTCGGGTCAGACCATCGAAATTTTGAACACCGACGCAGAAGGCCGCCTGGTGCTGTGCGACGCGTTAACGCATGTCCAAAACTACAAGCCCCGCGCCATCATCGATGTGGCCACCCTGACTGGGGCCTGCATTATGGCTCTGGGTAGCCACGCCAGCGGCTTATTTGCTAACGACGATGATCTGGCGGATGCCATTACTCAAGCCGGCGAACGCAGCGGTGACCGCAGTTGGCGCCTGCCCCTCTGGGACGAATACCAGGCAGGCCTGAACACCAACTTTGCGGACATGGCTAACGTCGGTGGCCGGGGTGCTGGCAGCGTCACCGCCGCCTGTTTCCTATCGCGCTTTGTGAAAGGCTACAAGTGGGCCCACATGGACATTGCCGGCAGCTCTTTCAACCAAGGCGCGGCCAAGGGTTCCAGCGGCCGCCCGGTAGCCCAGCTGTTCCACTACCTTTGCGCGGAAAGCGGCCTGTAACGCTGTCGAGCTGATCCCTGCATGACGCGCATCGATTTTTACGAGCTACCGGACAAAGATCTGCACGCCAGCCTCCGTTTCGCCTGCCGGCTGTGTCTGAAAGCCCTAGGTAACGACATGGTGGTACACGTGCGGGTGAATGATGCTGAGCAGGCGCAACTGGTGGATGAGTTGATGTGGGACTACCCCAAACACCGCTTGGTGCCCCACGACATCATCGACGGTGAAAGCCAGGCCCATGCCGCCAGCCCGGTACACATTGGCTGGCAGGAACCCCAGCACGATACGGGACTGCTGATTAATCTGGGCAACGACATTCCCAGCTACTTCGGTCGCTTCGATCGCGTAGCGGAAATCATTGTGGACGAAAGCAAGAACCTGCGCCGGGAGCACTATGTTTTTTATCGCCAGCGCGGGTATCCCCTGCACCACCACCCCCTAACCGATTGGGATCAATGACCCGGCGCTGCCGCAATGGGGTCGATTAGACCTTACTGGGCCCAACACATAGCCAGCGCCATTCATTGACCCGCAACGTTAACGAGTACGACTAGAGCCATCATGGACAACAATTTTAATCCTCAAGCCATTGAACAAGCCCTGTACGCCCAATGGGATCAGGCCGACTATTTCAAGGCCAGCGAAAGCGGCCAGGGCTACTGCATCTTGATACCGCCGCCTAACGTCACCGGCACCCTGCACATGGGCCATGCCTTTAACCAAACGCTCATGGACACCTTAATCCGCTATCAGCGTATGCAGGGCCAAAGTGCCTTATGGCAAATGGGCACTGACCATGCGGGTATTGCGACGCAGATGCTGGTGGAACGCCAGCTGGCCGAGGAAAACCTTAACCGCCACAGCCTGGGGCGAGAGCAATTCGTTGACCGGGTATGGGCATGGAAGGAAGCGTCCGGCGGCACAATCTCCCAGCAAATCAGGCGCATGGGTGCCAGCATCGATTGGTCCAGAGAACGCTTCACCATGGACAACGATTACGCCGACGCAGTTCAACAAGTATTCATCCAGCTATTCGATCAGGGTCTGATTTATCGAGGCAAACGCTTGGTGAACTGGGACCCGACCCTGGGCACGGCTATTTCCGACCTGGAGGTAGAAAACAACGAGGAACAAGGCCACTTATGGCACTTCCGCTATCCGTTAGCCGACGGCGCGAAGACGCTGGACGGCAAAGACTATTTGGTGGTGGCCACGACCCGGCCCGAAACCATGCTGGGCGACACTGCCGTTGCCGTGCATCCCGACGATGAGCGCTACGCTCACTTGGTGGGCAAGCACATTACCCTGCCCTTGGTTGGCCGCGCCATTCCCATCGTCGCCGATGACTACGTGGACCGCGAGTTCGGCACCGGCTGCGTGAAGATCACTCCAGCCCACGATTTCAACGACAACGAACTGGGTGCCCGACACAATCTGCCGCTGATCAATATTTTTACCCCGGAAGCGGCGATCAACGATGAAGCCCCGGAAGTTTACCGAGGCCTTGACCGCGTGGAGGCACGCAAACAAATCGTTAACGATCTAGACGCCCAAGGACTATTGGAAGAAATAAAAGACCACAAACTAATGGTGCCCCGAGGCGATCGCTCTAACGCCATCATTGAGCCACTGCTGACGGATCAGTGGTTTGTCAAAATCGGTCCGCTAGCCGAACCCGCCATTGCCGCGGTGGAAAATGGCGACATCACCTTCGTGCCCAAACAGTATGAGAACACCTACTTTGCCTGGATGCGTGACCTCAAGGACTGGTGCATCAGTCGCCAGCTGTGGTGGGGCCACCGCATCCCTGCCTTTTACGACGACGCCGGCAACGTCTATGTCGCCGAGGACGAGAATGCGGCCCGGGCCAAGTACAGGCTGAGCGACGATCTGGCCCTGAGGGCCGACGACGATGTGCTGGAGACCTGGTTCTCCTCCGCCCTGTGGCCCTTCACCACCTTGGGCTGGCCGGCAGAAACACCGGAGCTGGAACGGTATCTGCCCACCAATACGCTGATCACCGGCCACGACATTATTTTCTTTTGGGTTGCCCGAATGATCATGATGACCCTGCACTTCACCGGTAAAATTCCCTTCCAAACCGTCTACATCCACGGTCTGATAAAGGACGCCGAAGGGCAGAAGATGTCGAAAACCAAGGGCAACGGCCTGGATCCGCTAGACTTTATCGACGGCATTGATCTGGACGCTCTGGTAAGCAAACGCACCAGCAATCTCACCCAGCCGAAAATGGCCGCCCGCATCGAGAAGCAAACCCGCAAGGATTTTCCCGAGGGTATTGCAGCCTACGGCACCGATGCCCTGCGCTTCACCTTTGCCGCCCTGGCCACCACCGGCCGGGATGTGCGCTTTGACGTTAACCGCATCGAGGGCTACCGAAATTTCTGCAACAAGCTGTGGAATGCCTCCAAGTTTGTGCTGATGAACACTGAGGATGCAGATTTGTCGTTAGCCGGTGAGTCCAGTGCTGTCGACCGATGGATTCTGAGCAAAACCGCCCGCATGGTGCAGGACGCCCGCTTTGCTCTGGACACCTATCGCTTCGACATCTACGCCAATACGGTTTACGAGTTTGCCTGGCACGAGTACTGCGACTGGTATCTTGAGCTAAGCAAACCGCTGCTGTGGAACCAAGATGCGGACCCCGCCCAGCGCAGCGCTACCCAGCGCACGCTGCTGCAGGTGCTGGAAGTGCTGCTGCGCACCGCTCATCCGGTCATGCCTTTTATCACCGAGACCCTATGGCAACGGGTAGCCCAGCGCCTAGGCCTGATCTCGGCAAGCGCGCCCGCGAGCATCATGCTGCAGTCCTTCCCTGCCAGCGCCGACCTGACCACAGACGATGCTGCCGAAGCACAGACCGAGTGGCTGAAAGCCGTGATTACCGGGATCCGCACCATTCGCGGTGAAGCCAACATCAAACCCAGCCAGGAAATTCCGCTGCTGCTCCAGGGCGGTGGGGCCAATGACCGGGAAAACGCCGTCCAAGCCGAATCCATGCTGGCCAGGCTGGCCAACGTGACCGGCATCCAGTGGCTGGACGCGGATCAAGAGCCACCTCTCAACGCTCTAAGCCTGGTAGGCGATCTCAAGGTGATGGTGCCGCTGGCTGGCTTAATTGATGTGGCGGCTGAGCAGGCCAGAATCAACAAAGAAGTTGGCAAGGCCCAGCAAGAGCTGGAAAAAATTGAGAAAAAACTGGGTAACGAGGCTTTTGTGGCGAAAGCACCGGAAGCGGTAGTCGCCAAGGAGCGAGACCGGGCAGCGGAGCTCCAGGCGACGCTGACAACCCTGGAAAACCAGATCCAGGCGTTAGCCAACGCCTAGCGTGCAACTGGGTTAGCGCTTTGTGTGCCGCTCTTACATGCCGCGCCAACCGAAGTCTTAAGGGGATTCTTCGTCTTGGCCCTAAATCCAAATCGCCGCCACGGTGCTTGGGCTATGGGCATGTCGGCGTAACCAGCC
>CAZWQK010000062.1:0-8419 GCA_964635835.1 uncultured Pseudomonadales bacterium | reverse complement strand
ACCCGCGAGCACGCGGCTGAGGCGCCGCCACCGCCGGAGCGCTGCTCCGCCGTGTATCCCGCTCCACACCCTCTCCTACTCGTTTCGATCTTTATCCTGCCTAGCTGTATCTACGCAGCGATAAAGGGAAACGAGACTGTCGGCGCAGATCTCACCCGCGAGCACGCGGCTGAGGCGCCGCCACCGCCGGAGCGCTGCTCCGCCGTGTTTCCCGCTCCAAATCAATAGGTTAGGGCGCTCGACCTTTACTTTGTTTAGGACGTAAGACCTAAACTCCGCATCACAGAGCGTAGGTTTTGTGCCGCTCTTCTGAGGTTTGGTCCGCGGCATCACTCGGTGCAACCTATTCGCGCACTTCATTGAGAGCGGGAAAGTGAAGGTGACGGAGGGTTTCCAGAAGCAGGAGGGGATGGCCGCCTGTTGCATTCCGAAGTGTGCAAATCGCGGTACGAGAACGTGGGATTAGCGCCCAGCGCCTTAAGAATGAAGGTGCTGGGCTGAGGCTTGTTTTTATCTGTTAATGCTCCTTCGCTTTACCTGGGTCGGCTCCAGGACCCCGACCCAAACCTATGCTTAATCTAGTGGTGCCGATTGAGCGGCTGCGACCTCCGCCGCCGCGAATTTCTTCCGTTGTGATCCGTGTTTCTCTGTCTCGCGGTGGTTGCCAGTCAACGTACCAAGATAGCACTCCGTTACGTACAAGTTCCGGTGGCTCATCCCAGGAGGGGCACCTTTCCACGCCGCACGACTCGGTTCTTACGATTGTTCTGCGAGGTGCTGATCGTTGCGTGTTATAAAACAAGCGATGCGGGTTGCCTGATCTCCAGAATGCGTCCGTGTCGTATGCGCCCTCAGATACGCTACCTCTACGAGGTGCTGGAGCGCTTTTTGATCCGAATACAGTTTCGTATTCCATACATACGCTTCTTTGACAATCAGTAACGACTGGATTGTGAGCCTGTATTGTTCGGTCGATTACGCTCAGACCGACTGAGGATGTAAGGGAGCCTGAACCGTCCGAGAAATCCAATACAAAGCCGACACGACCCAGGTTAGGAACCCCTATGCTCAGAGCGCCCAGCGTAATCGTGGTTGTTGCCAAATTAACGGTCACTCGGGCAGATCTTCGGGTTGAAGGGTTATGAACGGTGATGGGTTTAATTGAGTGGCGCAGATAAAAAGGTTTTGAGGCTTGCTTCGCTTCAAGTGCTGCAACGCCGTACCCGCCAAACTGATAGGCGCTCGTGCAGTAGGCACAAGAGGTTGCATGTTCTGTCGCCTGCGCGAGCCGTCGCCGAAACGCTTAACATCGCTAAAGCAATGAGACTTAGGGATAGGAGGTTACGCATCGTTGGCAACTCCTATTTCCGTTTTAATTAGATCGATCTCTGCATGTAACTTTTGGGCTGCAGTTCGCGCTATTTCAGGGATGATTTCAGGATAGTTTTGACTTTCAAGCCAAGAGATATGTGTTTCTGTATCAGCTCTTGGGTCTCCAAGGTCGGATGCCAATTCCTTAATCGCTAGTTGCATATAAGTCCGATAGAAACGGTCTTGCTCAGTACTGTTTTCGGAAATGTTTCGCCCCGCACCTTGCGCGCCTCTGGTTGAGAAGATCATCAAAGGACCGGTTTTGTTTGAAAGCGCAGTTGCTCTCAAATGCCAGCGTAGCGATTCAATGTATGTTTCTGCTCGTATGCCCATGAACAGGGCGGCGGCGGCATCTGTGACAGCCAATGCTTGAAGTTCGTCTTTGGCTATTGAAGCGTAAGGATGGGGATCGGGTCGCTGGCGTATTCGTTTGCATTGCGTACCAACGTAGTTGGTATTGTCTTCCGCAATTACGTCGTAGCAAACTTCATCGACCACAGGGTTGAACGGCAATATATGGTATTTGTTGTAGGTTGCTATCTCTTCATCTGTGAATTCGGCAGAGGCAAAAAGCAACATTGGGTCGTATCCCACACCAAGGCGTTTCTTTGCGTTGTCGAAAATCTCTTTGTCGGTCAGTGTCTCCTGCTTGGTTTCTTCATAAGCGATATCCTTTGATGGTGGTTTCACGCTGTCGATAGCGTGCTCAGTTGATAGGTCGGCGGATGATTCAGCCTTTTCTTGCAGTCCCCCCTCAGGCGGTGCGTCGTACATATACGCGAACATGGCGGCGGCGGTAATGCCGATAGCCACGGCGTATTTCAGGGTCTCTTTCATACCTAGGTCTCCGTCAGATTAGGTACTGGTGAAAAGACGCCTGTGCGACTGGGGGGGGCAAGAAGAATCTGACGAAAGGTATTAGGTAGTGGATCAGCGTAGGGTCGCACTGTTCGCAGTTTCGTTTTTGCGCTTTGGTGTGTGGCCGCGCCTTGTACACGGCGGCTTTTGTGCACCTGACCATTGTCCCCTCGTTGCCAGAGGTTTAGCATCCCGCCATGAAATTCAATACCGATGACACCCGAATCGCGGGCATGGCAGAAATGCGCGACGCTCAGGCTTTGCTGGATGAAATCCCGTTAACTGAGCAGGGCTCCTCTTTTGTGTTCAACACTCGTAAAGCCTGCGCGGAAATTATTGCGGGTGACGATCCCAGACTGCTGGTGGTGGTTGGCCCGTGTTCAATTCACGATCCTGTTGCGGCCATGGAGTACGCTGAAAAGCTGGCGGCTGTGTCTCATCAGTACCGGGATGAGCTGTTGATTTTGATGCGGGTTTACTTTGAAAAGCCGCGCACCACGGTAGGCTGGAAGGGGTTGATCAACGATCCCCACCTCAATGACAGCTTCGATATCAACACCGGGCTTGCCACAGCTCGGCGCTTACTGCGAGACATTACCGAAATGGGTTTGGGCTCTGGAACTGAGTACCTAGATCCCATCACGCCTCAATACATTGGTGACCTGGTGTGCTGGAGTGCCATCGGTGCTCGCACCACTGAAAGCCAAATTCACCGGCAGCTGGCGTCAGGTTTGTCCTGTCCGGTGGGTTTTAAGAACAGCACCCTGGGCGACACTCAGGTGGCTGTGGACGCCGTAATGTCGGCTCGGCACAGCCATATTTTCCCTTCGGTAACCAAGGCAGGGCATACAGCGATTTTCTCTACGACGGGTAACGAGGACTGCCATGTGATTCTGCGCGGAGGCACAGAGCCAAACTTCGACGCGGCCTCTGTGCAGGCGAGCTGTGAGCGTTTGGCAAAAGCGAACCTGCCTGAGCGCGTGATGGTAGATCTCAGTCATGCCAACAGTTCCAAGGATCACGAGCGGCAAAAAATCGGTGCGGCGTCTATCGCCGAGCAGTTGCAGGCTGGGTCGAACAGCGTCTTGGGCGTGATGATTGAAAGCCACCTGGTGGCTGGCAAACAGCCCCTGGGCGATGATTTGGTTTACGGCCAGAGCATTACCGATGCGTGTATTGGCTGGGATGATACCGTCGCCGTACTTGAGCAGCTGGCGTCCGCCAACGGGGTAAAGCGAGGAAAGAGTTAGCAACCCCGCAAAACAATGAACGCTTCCAGGTGGTAGAGTTCCGCCCGGTTTTGATAAGAGCGGAGATCACCGTGGAACACCTGGACGTTGTCGTCGTTGGAGCTGGGATTTCGGGCATCAGTGCCGCAGTGCATTTAAGCCAAGCCTGCCCGAATAAAAGCGTTGGCATACTCGAGCGCAGAGAAAGCATCGGTGGCACGTGGGATCTGTTCAAGTATCCCGGTATTCGCTCGGATAGCGACATGCACACCCTGGGGTTTTCTTTTAAACCTTGGAAGGCTGGGAAGTCTATCGCTGATGGCCCCTCCATCATGAGCTATCTAAAAGAAACCATTGCTGAGCATCAGCTCATGGACAAGATTCGTTTGTCCCACCAGGTGACCGCGGCAGATTGGTCCTCCTCTCTGGGGCGCTGGGAACTGACGGTTCAGGCAGAGGGCGCGCAAAAACAGATGAGCTGCAATTTTTTGTTCATGTGTTCAGGCTACTATAGCTACGACGAGCCCTACGACGCCAAAATCGCTGGTATCGATCAATTCAGTGGCCAGGTCGTGCATCCCCAGTTTTGGCCCGAGGATTTGCAGTATCAAGGCAAGAAAGTGGTGGTGATTGGCAGCGGCGCTACTGCGGTGACCTTGGTGCCGAGCATGGCCGAGGCCGGCGCTCAGGTAACCATGCTGCAGCGTTCTCCCACCTACATGGTGGCGCGACCGGATCATGACGCGGTGGCTAATTTGCTGCGCAAAGTGCTGCCCGATCGTTGGGCTTATGCGCTGACGCGATTTAAGAACGTATCGTTGCAGAACTACGTTTATAAGCAGACACGGAAGAAACCTGAGCAGGTTCGGCAGCGTTTACTGGGCTTCGTTAGGCAGCTGCTGCCAGAAGGCTATGACGTAGACAAGCACTTTACGCCCTCCTACAACCCTTGGGATCAGCGCCTTTGCCTTGTGCCTAACGCTGATTTATTCAAGGCAATTAAAAAAGGCACGGCAGAGGTGGTAACCGACGAAATCGATACCGTCACCGCTGAAGGTATTCGTTTGAAATCCGGAGATACGCTCGAGGCGGATATCATCGTTACCGCCACGGGTCTGAAGCTGGTTGTGCTGGCCGATGTGCCGTTCACGGTAGACGGCAAGGCGGTAGATTTTCCCAGCTGCTATACCTACAAAGGCATGATGTTCTCCGGGGTGCCGAACCTGGTCAGCACCTTTGGCTACATTAACGCGTCCTGGACCTTGCGCGCGGATCTCACCTCAACCTGGGTATGTCGGTTGCTTCAGCAAATGGACGCCAACGGCGCAGATCAAGTGGTTCCCCAATTGCGGGCGGAAGACGCGGACATGCAGGCTCGGCCGTGGATCTCCGATTTCCCTGCGGGCTATATGCAGCGGGTCATGCACCTGTTCCCGAAACAGGGCACTGGGCCCTGGCGCAACACTCAGGACTTCGCACTGGACAAAAAAATCATCGGCAAAGCCCCGGTAGCCGACTCTGCCTTGGTGTTCTCGTCCCGTGGCGATCATCTAAACGAACCGCTTCCTGCTCAATCAGCGGGATAGCGAGTTGTTGGGCAGTTTTTTTTCTGCCGTCCATAGTGGGGCTAAAGCCAACGGTGATATCAGGCGTCGTTAGCGGGCGTGCTGGGACATGCGGTAGATCTTCTCGGCATTACCGCTCAGAGCGCGCAGGCGCACGGCGACCATGACGGCCACGACACCCAGACCAGCAGTGATGCCTAGCCAGTAGCCGTAAACGCCCAAAGCCTCATTCGAAAATGCACCGGTGGCTAAGCCATAACCCAAGGGCAGAGCTAGAACCCAATACCCAACGAGACTGATCAACATGGGCATGGTGGTGTCCTTGTAGCCGCGCAGGGAGCCGATCATCACCGCCTGGGTGTCATCCAACAGTTGGTAGACGGCGATTAGAATCAGCAGCGAAGCTGCCATCTCGATCACCTGAGCGTCCGTGGTGTAGATTTTCACCAGCCCCACCCGAAAGACGATGAGTAAAACACTAACCACCAGGGCGTAGACCGTTGCGAACTTGAACACCGCTTTAGCGGTAACGCGGGCGGCCAGCAGGTCATTGCTGCCCACCAAGAAACCAATGCGGATGCTCGCTGCAGCGCCGATTCCCATGGGAATGACGTAGGTCAGCCAGTTTAGGTTGCCGGCAATACTGTGCGCGGCCATTGGCACTACGCCAAGGGCGGCGATTAAAAAGCTCACCACGGCGAACATCGCCATTTCCAGAAAAATGGCGATGCCGATGGGAACCCCCAGTTTCAAAATATCGGCCATTGCGGACAAGTTAGGGCCGTCGAAGGCCGAGAATAATCCAGTGGCCGTAAAGTGCCGCAGGCGCACGACAATCATCATCAGCGCAAATTCCACCCAAAAAACCACCGCCGTCGCCCAACCGCAGCCAACCCCGCCGAGTTCGGGCGCTCCCCAGTTGCCGTAGACAAAGGCATAGTTCAGCAGCGCGTTGAGTGGCAGCACGCTGCCGGCAATGAGCATGGGCGGTCGCGTGACGCTAAGTCCCTCTGACGTATGGCGCAGGGCCACGTAAAGGATGATGGGCGGTATACCCCAGCTTACCGCCTCAAGATAGTCGCTGGCGATTCGCGCCACCTCAGCCTCGATGTCAACGCGTTGAAACAGCAGGTGAGCGTTAAGCAAGATGGTGACGAGAATGGCTGCGCTGCCAAGGCACAGCCACAGTCCCTGGCGCACCTGAAAACCCACTGCCGAAACCTTGCCTGCGCCGCGCAACTGCGAGGTGATGGGGGATAGCGCCATGGTGATGCCGGTCAGCAGCATGAAGCAGGGCCACAACACATTCCCGGCCAGGGACACAGCCGCAAGGTCTGTGGCCGAGTATCTGCCCGCCATAACGGTATCAACGAAGCCGGTGCCCATGATGAATAGCTGGGTCAGAATCATGGGCCAGCCCAAAGTGATGACCGGGCGAATGGCGGCGCCGAAACTTGGTGTTGTGCCAGTGAGGGTAGGAGTCATGGGCGGGGAGCATGCCAGCATGGGCTGCCAAAAGGAAAGCTCATAAGTCGCCGGTTGAGAGGATTATCGAATGGTTAACAAGGAATAACCACCGCCGACGGGCTCGGGGTTACTCGGGCAGGCCTGGCACGCGTTTCACGATGATGTTGGCTTGGATCTCGTTGGTGCCGTTGGCCATTTGTCCTGGGCCCTTGGCAACATCCGGGCAGATCTTGGCGATCCATGCGCTGACGTCGCTTCGAAATTCGGCTACCTCACTCATGCTTTTTCCCTCAAAGTTACTCTGCAGACAAGCCTACAGGCGTTAGACTGTCGAACTTAAGACTCGGCAATGACACATAGTTGAGGAGAGAAGTGTGGTCTCAGTTCCGGTGTATCAGCTTGAAAATTTGGCGGGTGAAACCGTTGCCAGTCCCCAGGGAACCCAGGCGTTGATCTGCTTCGTAAAAGAAGATTGTCCGACCTGCAAAGAAGTAATGCCGGTCCTCGACGCATTTTATCGGCAGTTCTCACCGCAAATGCATATGCACGTCATTGGCCAAACTCAGGAAGGCAACGTGGCTCTGGCTCAGGCATATCAACCGCCGTTCTCTCTTTTGGATGACAGCGCTTTACAGGTGTCGTTTGCTGCGGATATCGAAACCGTACCGACGCTACTGGTGCTGGATAGTGCCGGTGAAATTGCGTCCACGCTGGTGGGCTTCGTTAAAGAAGAATGGCAGCAACTGGCTGCAGACCTTGCCCGAGAGTCCGCGGCAGCAGAGGTTAAGCTGGATTGGGCCAGCCTTCCGGATTGGCGACCAGGCTGCGGATCCTTGTCGGTAGATCCTGCCAATGAGCCGCGCCTGCGCGCCATGGCCGAAGGCAGCCCTATCCGCGCTCGACGCATCGACATCGGCAGTCAAGACGACGACGTGGAGTTTCTGTTCGACCAGGGGTTCTCCGACGGGCTCCCGCTGGTTCCGCCCACACCAGAGCGAGTAGTGGCCATGCTGGCAGGCACCGCTCGTGACGCTCAGGAGGTGCTGGGCGAAATGGCGCCGAATATGGGTGTAGTGACCATTGAAAAGGTTGCGATCAATGCCGTTATGGCAGGCTGTAAGCCCGCTTATCTGCCGGTGGTGTTAGCCGCGGTGGAAGCCATACTGACTGACGATTACAACATTCACGGGGTTATGGCCACGACCATGGGAGCCAGTCCGGTCATTGTAGTGAACGGTCCCATTCGCCAGCGCATAGCCATGAACATGGGCATGAGCGCGCTGGGCCAGGGCAATCGAGCCAACGCCACCATTGGCCGTGCTGTTCGTTTGGTGGTGCGCAACGTCGGTGGCGCGCGGCCTGGTGAAACCGAGCGCTCGACCCTGGGTAACCCAATGAAATACACCATGTGCTTTGCCGAGTGGGAAGAGCGTAATCCATGGAGCCCCCTCCACGTCGAGCGAGGGTTTCGCGCCGAGGAGTCCGTGGTTACCGTGTTTACCATGAGCAGTGGACCCACCCTTATTGTGGATCAAGACTCCCGTACCGGATCCCAGTTGGCCGGCACTCTGGGTCAGGGTCTACAAACCGTCTTTGGTCCCAAGGCCTATTTTGCTACGGACTGTTTGCTGGTGGTGGTGCCGGAACACGTGGATACGTTTGCCAGGGACAACTACGGCAAAGAGGAAATTCGGCAGCGCATTCAGGAGGTCACCGCACGGCCAATGCGTGAACTGGTGGCGGATGAGCGTTCTGCTACGGGGATTAAGGCCGAGAGCGCGGCAAAAATGGATGAAGCCACCCTGAATAAGCTGAGGACCAAGTTTCGCCAGGACGAGGACATTCACATCGTTGTGGCGGGCAGTGACGCAGGCAAATTCAGCGGCGCTTTCCACGGCTGGGTAACCGGTAGCGCCGGCTCCATTCCCG
>CAZWQK010000061.1:0-8449 GCA_964635835.1 uncultured Pseudomonadales bacterium | reverse complement strand
GGATCGCCAGTGCTCTGATTGTCGCCCTCTACCTGAGCCCCGGCGTTGATCCGTTTTCAGCCTTTGACAAAGGCGTGACCTGGATTCAATCCATCAGCTCGGCGTCACCCGATGCCACGCCGCCAGTGCAAGATCTGGGTCAGAAGCCAAAGGCTCAGGTGATTGCCTTGAACCCGATAAGGCCTGAGGTTTCGGCAGACGAGCCGGCTCCGGTGGCGACTCCGGGGCCTGATCCGATAATGGTGCCAACATTGTCAGCACCTGGGGAAACGGCAGGCGATGTCATCGCCGCTGAGACAGCTGCAAGCACTGCCGCGAGTGAGCCGATAGACCGCGCGAGCCGCGATGAAGCGAGCCTAACAGCGCTGTTCCCGGTGCCTTCGCCGAAGACGCCGGTTGTACAGGCTTCCACGGTCTCAGGTATAAACGTAGAACCTGGGGTATACGTACAGCATGCGTCGTTCCGCTTGCCCCAAAGCGCCCTGATTTGGAAAAACAATAACGTGCAGATCCCCGGCGTTAAAGTTTTTGCGAAAGGCGAACGATTTGTAACAGTTAGTGGGCCGTTTTTAGATCGAGGCCAAGCCACAGCATATTTAGCCGAATTCGGCATTACCGCGCGTCCGTACTTTATTAGCGCAGACGTACTAACCGTTCGATCCTAAGCAGATTGAACACTGGAGAGAATCATGGCAGATGAAGAAAAGCCAGAAGATCAGCAGGCGGCGGCTAATACCGCTGAAGAAACCGCAGGCGAAAACCCGATGCAAAGCGCCGGAGAGCCAGGCGCGGAAACAGCCGACTTAGAAGCAGCCGCTGCTGAGGCCGTAGCGGAAGATGGCACGGCAGAGGATTCCCAGGCTGCCGCCGAAGCCATGCAAGCCATTGCGGAAAACGTGAAGAACCGCGCCGCGGAAATCGAAGACGTGCTGGCGGAAGTCAGCCAGCCCTCCGCACTGCCTAAAACCGCAGCAGATCTTGAGACGCCTGTGGTTCAGCCTGAGGAACCTGCAGCGCCAATTGATGTGCTGGCCCCCACAGCCGAATCCACTGCCGATGACGAGGACGAACCGAATCTTCAGATTAGCGTTGGCGGCGAGACCCTGCGTATTTCTACGGCTCATCCGCTGATTGAGGACATTGCCGAGCAGCTGGAGAAATCCCAGCGATTTACCCTGTATTCCGTGGGCGCGCTGTGTACGGCGCTGTTAGCCGCAGTGCTGTTCTATGTGCTGATGGCCGCCCAGCTGTCGTCTAAGGTGAAGGAAATTGATGCCATGTTGGCTGCCATGGCCAAGCGCACGCTGCAAATGACCAAGGGCATTGAAAGCTTCAGCGCCCTGGAAACGCGAGTAGATCAAGGCCTGGCCAACCAGCTAATGCTCCAGGAAATGTTAGCCGCCAACGAAGTTGCCATGACCACCCTCAACCAGCAGCTGGAGGCTATGCCGGGTACCCTGCAGAACGCTACCGACCAGGCCTTGGGTCAGACTCAAGCAGAGCTGCAAAACCAGCTGCAAAGTGTGCAAGCAGAGACCACACGCATACTCAGCGAACTGGATCGGGCTCAGCGAAGCTTGGACGAACAGGGTGCCGCAGTGGGTTCACTGAGAGGAATTCGGCGTGAACTCTCGGAACTACGAGGCAATCTGAGCAGCGTAGAAGATACCGTGGGTGATTTGTACATCATCGAGCGCGCGCGAGTGGCCGGGCAAATTCAGGACCGAGATCCCGTGGCCCTGGGCAACTAGCATCCAAAAATAATGCCGTGCTAGCGTATACTGGAGCAACGCTGCATTTGTTTTTTTAGGTTGACGACCTGCTTACAGATGACCTTAAAATGTGAAGAAATCGATATTTTATGGTTGACGATTGCGCTTGCGCTGGTAGTCGTGACGTCCTGAAACGCGTAGCGTGATAGATCTGTGCAAGGAGCCGACGAGACATGGCGAACAGTTTCATTCCGATCGTTCTGATTACGCTCACCATTACGTTACTCATCATTTTAGCCATCGTGCTCGGCTACGTGCTCATGCGCGTTCGATCCCTGGAAGCTCGGCAAAAGGAAGCAGATTCGGGGCTGCCCGCAGACGCGACCTCCGCAAGAGCCGGGGGCGCGTTGTCGGGCTTTCGCGGCAAAGCCATTTGGGACGCCCTGGAGAATCCTGGCAAACACCCGGATGTGATTGAACAACTCAGCAGTCGCTACGCCTTCGTCTTGGCCCGCCATGTGGAGCAAGTCATCGACCAAGGCCAGCTAGATCGCCAGCGTAACCGCGAAGCGGTGCCGGAAAGTGATGCGGCGGTGGGCGGCCTGCGCGGAGAAGTGCATTCCTGGTTACCCGCATCCTATGTGCAGCGTTTTTACCGTATCGGTGCCCAGTCAGTAACCGTACCTGAAGCCGAATTGCCGGAGCTGCGGGCTGAAGTTCGAGGTTTGGTGAATGAGATCTTGAACCGCCTGCACATGACCGAACAGGGTCGCGGTATCAGTCAGCTAGTGACATCCCATACCCTGGATTTTGGCAGTCAGGCCCGGGGCGAAGAGTACGATGCCAGCGTGGCCGAGGATGCGGAGGTCACGCCGGAACCGCGAAATTCTTAAGCCCCGCGAAGCGTCTGGCAACAAGCTCAGGTAGGATGGGCAGGTTGTCATTCAGGCGGGGTCATTCTTGGACATATCCCACATTCTCGACGGGCTAAATGAGTCCCAGCGCGACGCGGTGTCAGCGCCGCTCAATCATGCGCTGGTGGTGGCCGGCGCTGGCAGCGGCAAAACCCGGGTGCTTGTACACCGCATCGCCTGGCTGGTGGATGTAGAGGGCGTATCATCCCACGGCATATTGGCCGTCACCTTCACCAACAAAGCCGCCGCGGAGCTGCGCGCCAGAACCGAAGCGCTGCTGAATGTCAGCGCCCGATCCATGTGGGTAGGCACTTTCCACGGACTGGCGCATCGGCTGCTGCGCATGCATTGGGCGGAAGCAAGGCTGCCGCAAAACTTTCAAATCATTGATGGCGACGATCAGGTGCGACTGATCAAACGCATCATGAAAGCTCAAGACATCGACGAAAAAAAATGGCCGGCCCGGCAAGCGGCGTGGTTTATCAACGGTCAAAAAGACGAAGGCAAACGCGCCCACGAAGTTGCCGATGGCGATGATCTGTTTCAGATCACCCACAAACGCATATACCAGGCCTATGAAGAGACCTGCGAACAAGGCGGGTTGGTGGACTTTGCCGAGCTGCTGCTGCGTTCCCACGAACTTTGGCTAAACGACGCTGAGCTGTTGGCGCACTACCAGCAGCGGTTTTCCCATCTGCTGGTGGACGAGTTTCAGGACACCAATACCATTCAGTACGCGTGGCTGCGGGTGCTGGCGGGGCGCACCGCGAAAGTCATGGCCGTGGGCGATGATGACCAGTCCATTTACGGATGGCGGGGAGCCAAGGTGGAGAACATCCACCAGTTTGCTGATGATTTTCCCGGGGTGTCCATGATTCGGCTAGAGCAAAACTATCGCTCTACCCAGACGATCCTGGACGCAGCCAATGGCCTGATTCAGCGCAATACCAATCGGCTCGGCAAGGAGCTGTGGTCTGAAGGCCAGCGCGGCGAGCCGATCAAGGTATACGCGGGTTTTAACGATTTAGACGAGGCGCGATTTATTGCCGAGCGCATCCAGCAGTGGGTCGACGACGGCGGCAGCCCCAACGAGGCGGCGATACTGTATCGCTCCAATGCCCAGTCACGGGTGCTGGAGGAGGCCCTGCTGCGCCTTAACATTCCGTATCAGATCTACGGCGGCCAGCGTTTCTTCGAGCGCGCAGAAATTAAAAATGCCCTGGCCTATATGCGCTTGATGGAGGATCGCCATTCGGACACGGCTTTTGAGCGGGTGGTGAACACCCCCACCCGAGGTATCGGCGACAAAACCCTCGAAGGCATTCGAGCGCTTGCCCGGAACAATCAAATTTCCCTTTGGCAGGCAGCGCAAGACGGCATCGCCGGCGGAGCCTTTACCGCCCGGGTCAATGGTGTCGTTGGCGGTTTCCTGAAGCTCATTGACGATTTGGCAGAAGCCGTGGCACCCATGCACCTGGATGAGTTGGCAGAGCACGTCATCGACGCCAGCGGACTAATGACCTTTCACAGCCAGGAGCGCGGAGAACGCGGTTTAGCGCGAAAGGAAAACCTGCAGGAACTAGTGTCTGCCTGCCGACAATTCAGCGGCGACTTGGTTTTCCCTTTTGAGGACAGTGATCGGGTCCAGGTTAGCGTGCTGCAGGAGTTTTTGGATCAGATGACTCTGGATGCCGGTGACCGCCAGAGTGCCCAAGGCCCCAGCGTACAGATGATGACCCTGCACTCGGCAAAGGGTCTGGAGTTTCCCCTGGTATTTCTTGGCGGCATGGAAGAGGGCTTGTTTCCCCATCGTATGTCTGTGGAGGAGCCCGGACGGTTGGAGGAAGAACGGCGTCTTGCCTATGTTGGCATCACCCGAGCCATGCAGGAGCTTTACCTGACCTACGCGGAAAGCCGCCGCCTGCACGGTCAAGACAGCTACAATCGCCCCAGCCGCTTCCTGATGGAGATTCCCCAAGACCTCCTGTCAGAGGTACGCATGAAAGCCAACACCCAAGGGCTATTTGCCAGCGGCTATGCCGGTGGCGGCGGCAGCCTGATGCAGGAAGAATCCAATGGCATGCGAATGGGTCAGCGCGTATTGCACGGTAAATACGGTGAGGGCGTGGTGCTGCAGTTTGAAGGCAATGGCGAACGCGCCAAGGTACAGGTGAACTTTGCTGAAGGCGCGAAATGGCTGATGGTTGGCTACGCGAATTTGCAGGCGATTGACTGATGAGAAAACCAACATTGTTGACAAGTGAGGTGGTAACAATGACTCAGGTAACGAAAAGTGCTCAAACCACGGGACTGGTGGTCAGTTTGTGTTTGGTCCTGCTGATGGCCGGCTGCGCCCCGGCACCCAATGGCGCCCAGGGCACGGCTTCAGGATCCAGCGCTGTCGACGCCAAGGTCTATGAGTGGAAGATGGTGACCACTTGGCCGAAGAACCTACCCGGCCTGGGCACCGCCCCCGAGCGTTTGGCCGACCGACTGCGCGTGATGAGCAACGGCCGACTAGACATCAAAGTCTATGGCGCCGGGGAGCTGGTGCCTGCGCTGGAGGTGTTCGACGCGGTATCCCAAGGCACCGCGCAAATGGGACATGGTGCCGCCTACTACTGGCGCGGCAAAAATCCCGCCACCGCCATGTTCGCCACGGTACCCTTCGGCATGAACGCCCAAGAAATGAATGGCTGGCTGCACTACGGTGGCGGCATGGCCCTGTGGCGGGAATTGTATGCCCAGTTCAACCTGGTGCCGTTTGCGGCCGGCAATTCCGGTGTGCAGATGGCGGGCTGGTTTAACAAAGAAATTAATTCCATCGACGACCTGCAGGGTTTGCGCATGCGCATTCCGGGCATTGGTGGCGAGGTGCTGGCGCGCGCTGGCGGCGTACCGGTGATCCTGCCCGGCGGCGAAATCTTTACTGCTCTGCAAACAGGCGCCATTGACGCCACCGAATGGGTGGGTCCCTATAACGACTTGGCCTTTTCCCTGCACACGGCGGCCAAGTATTACTACTACCCAGGCTGGCACGAGCCCGGCCCCATTTTAGAGGCCATCGTTAATCAGCAAGCCTGGGACTCATTGCCCCCGGACTTACAGGCCATGGTGGAAACCGCAACTCAAGCCATTAATGAGGATTTACTGAGTGAGTTCACGGCTCGCAACAATGCCGCTCTGGAGACGTTGATTAATGAACACGGCGTCCAGTTACGGCGACTGCCCGATGACGTCATCGAGGCGCTGCAGGCAGCCTCGGTAGAGGTGGTGGCGGAAATCGGCGAGGCGGATCCGCTGGCCAAGCGAATCTACGACTCTTACATGGCTTATTTTGCCGAGGTGCGCCGCTATCACGCCATCAGCGAACAGGCGTATTTGAACGTGCGCGACTAGCGCCGTCGTTGCTGCTAAGGGAGGACGCCATGGAGCTTAAGAACAGCGAGTACCAGGTCGACGATCATGGGGTGGCCACTATCTGGCTCAATCGCCCTCATCGTATGAACGCCTGGACCGGCAAACTCCACACGGAATATCGCTATCTGCTGCAGCAGGCCAACGATGATTCTAAGGTGCGTGCTATTGTCGTTACCGGCCGCGGCAAAGGGTTTTGCGTCGGTGGCGATAGCCAGGCCCTAAGCGGTCACGCCGCCCGGGGCGAATACAGCTCAGGCATCAGCGCCGACATAGCAAAGCCCGGCTACGGTACCCATCCGGATTTCGATGCGTCCTTTGCCTACCATTTTGGCCTCGACAAACCGGTGATTGCCGCCATGAACGGCCCTGCCGCTGGAGTGGGTTTGGCGCTAGCCTGCTTTGCCGATCTGCGCTTTGCGGTGCCCGGAGTCAAATTCACCACCGCCCACGGCAAGTTGAATTTGCCCGCTGAGTACGGCCTGTCCTGGATGCTGCCGAAAATCGTGGGCCTTGGCCGGGCCAACGACCTGCTGCTGACCAGCCGGGTATTCACCAGCGACGAAGCGTTAACGTTGGGGTTCGTGAATCAAATCTTCGAGCCAGAATCGTTAATGGAGCAGACCAGGGAATATGCCCACCAGCTAGTGGCCAGCGTATCCCCCAATTCCTTGCGCCAGACGCGCTGGCAAATTTACAAAGACCTGCATCGGGATGTGGCCAGTGCGGTGATCGAGTCCGAGCGCCTCATCGAAGACATGGCCAAAGAAGAAGACTTCAAAGAAGGCATTGCCGCCCTCGTGGAAAAACGGCCGCCGAATTGGCCGTCGGTCACCTAAGGCCGCTGCCCCTAAGGGCAGGTCTTAAAGCTGGGCTGGTAGCCACGTAGCCAGCGCTGGCCATATCAGCAGCGCTGCCAGCAGCAACAATTGGAGTCCAATAAAAGGTAGCACTCCACGATAAATCTCTGTGGTGGCCACATTATCAGGGGCAACGCCGCGTAAATAGAACAGGGCAAAGCCAAAGGGCGGGGTCAGGAACGAGGTCTGCAAATTCACCGCGATCAAAATGCCCAGCCAAATGGGATCCACGCCCATGGCCATGAGTACCGGCCCTACAATCGGCACGACGACAAAGGTGATCTCGATAAAGTCGAGAATAAAGCCCAAGAGGAAAATCACGAGCATGACGATGCCCAGGGCACCCCACATACCGCCGGGCATTTGCTGGAACAGTTCGTGCACCATCTCCTCACCGCCGTAGCCGCGAAAGACCAGGGAGAAGATGGATGCGCCGACTAAAATAAAAAACACCATGCCGGTCGTGGACAGGGTGGCGCTGCCCACGTCGGTCAGCACCTGTAAATTCAGCCGCCCGTATACCAGGCCCAGCACTAAGGCGCCAAAAGCGCCGACGCCGGCGGCTTCGGTGGGTGTTGCAAAGCCACCTAAAATCGAGCCCAGCACGGCGACGATTAACAGCAGAGGCGGCGCTAACGCGCCCAGCACCGGGGCCAGTTTCACGTCTTCCGTGCGTTCCGCCGGCGGCATGGACTGAGGTGAGATCATCACCCGCAGCAAAATGTAGCCAAGGTACAGAGCCACCAGACACAGCCCCGGGATGATGGCCCCAGCGAACAAGTCACCCACAGAGATGGCCTTGGGCGCAAAGATGCCCATGCTGAGCTGGGCCTGCTGGTAGCCGTTGGACAACACGTCGCCTAACAGTACCAGGGCAATGGACGGAGGAATGATTTGCCCCAGCGTGCCGGTTGCGCAAATGGTGCCGGTGGCCAGGCTAGGTGAATATCCCCGCTGCAGCATGATAGGCAGGGACATCAGCCCCATGGTCACAACGGTAGCGCCAACAATTCCCGTGCTGGCGGCCATCAGCATGCCGACGATAATGACGGTAATGGCCAATCCACCTCGGTAGCGGCCTAGCAAGTTGGACAGGTTTGCCAGCAAATCCTCGGCGATTCGGGTTTTTTCCAGCAGCACGCCCATAAACACAAATAGCGGCACCGCGATCAGCGTTTGGTTGGTGACGATGCCGAACAGTCGCCCTGCGGCAAAGCCTAAGTCCGCTGGATTGAAGGCCCCGGTTAAGGTGCCGACAAAAGCAAAAATTAGCGCGACGCCTGCCAGCGTCAGCGCGACGGGATAGCCCGCCAGCAGTGCCGCGAAGGTCACGGCAAATAGCGCAAGGGGTGTGAGATTCATGAGCGAAGCTTACCCTGCACGATGCTGGCAATAGCGGCCAGGCCCTGCAAAAACAGCAGCGCACCGGTGAGGGGAATCAGCGTCTTCAGTAAAAACACGCCGGGAATGCCGCCCACCTCGCTGGATCCCTCAAGAATTGCCCAGCTATTGACGGCATAAGGCAGGCTTACCCAAACCATGAAGC
>CAZWQK010000060.1:0-8643 GCA_964635835.1 uncultured Pseudomonadales bacterium | reverse complement strand
ATGAGCCTTGTGATTTGGCCGACGCTGCCTTTACCGAAAAAGGCCGTTTGGTCAATTCCGGCGAGTTCGACGGCTGCGACTTCGATGAGGCTTTCGCAGCCATTGTGACGGCGCTGGAGCACAAGGGCGCTGGCCGCTTGGTGACCAACTACCGACTGCGAGATTGGGGCGTGTCACGCCAGCGCTATTGGGGCTGCCCAATTCCAGTGATTCATTGCGAAAGTTGCGGCGTGCAGCCGGTTCCCGAAGCAGACTTGCCGGTAGTGCTGCCAACCGAGGTAACCTTTGAAGGCGTGTCCTCACCCCTGCACAAAATGCCTGACTTTCTCGATGTGCCCTGTCCTAAGTGTTCGGCCCCGGCGCGTCGGGAGACCGATACCTTCGATACCTTTATGGAATCCTCTTGGTACTTTGCCCGCTTTGCATCGCCGGATGCGTCGACCATGGTGGATCAGCGGGCGAATTTTTGGTCGCCGGTAGATCACTATGTGGGCGGCATCGAACACGCAATCCTGCATCTGCTGTACGCGCGCTTTTACTTCAAGCTCATGCGCGACGAAGGGTTGGTTGCGGCCGACGAGCCGTTTAAGAAACTTATGATGCTGGGCATGGTGTTGCAGGACGGCAAAAAGATGTCGAAATCCGCGGGTGATGCCGGTGATCCACAAAAGCTGCTGGACCGCTACGGCGCCGACACAGTGCGCACGGCCATGATGTTTGCGGCGCCGCCGGAACAATCTTTTGAGTGGAGCGAGGCAGGTTTGGAGGGCGCCGCGCGGTTCCTCAAGCGCCTGTGGAGCCTGGTGCATGAACACGCCGCCGGCGGCCCGGTGGCGGAGTTAGATCCACAGCAGCTGTCCGCCGAGGGTAAGGCCCTGCGTCGAAAGACCCACGAAACATTGCAAAAAGCGGACGACGACTATGGCCGCCGCCAGCAGTTCAATACTGTGGTCTCAGCGGTCATGGAGCTGTTGAATGTAGCCAGTAAAATTCAGCCAGCGCAGGCTGCCGATCGCGCGGCTCTGCAAGAGGCCTGGGTCAGCGCCGTGTTGATCATATCGCCCATCGCCCCGCACATCGCTCACGAGCTGTGGGACGTTCTGGGTGTTGATGCGCCGCTGGTGGGTTACCCTTGGCCCGAGGTGGATTCTCAGGCCATGCAGCAGGATGCCCTCACCCTAGTGGTTCAGGTCAATGGCAAAGTTCGCGGACACATTGAGGTCAGTGCGAACGCGGATCAAGAGACGATCCTTGCTCAGGCCCGAGGCGACGCCAACGTGCAGCGGCATCTGGAGGGTAAAACCGTGCGCAAGGAAATTGTGGTGCCGAAGAAACTCATCAACATTGTGGTTGGCTAGCCGTGACGCTCTGGCGATGTCTGGCGGTTTTGATTCTAGCTTTGCTGGCTGGCTGCGGCTTTCAGCTGCGCGGCGCCAGCGCTGGTGAAGGGCCCCGGAATATCGCCGTGGTCAGTAGCGTGTCCACACCTTCGGGTGCTCATGCCAACTTTTTACGTACCCTGGAGGCAGCAGCATCTCGGCGCGGCGGTTCCCAGGAAGCAGAAATGACCCTGCGCGTGCAGGGCTTCGCCTTTGAGGTTGAGGATGGTGCGGTGGATGCCCAGGTTCGAGTGGTGGAAAAAATCGCTCGGGTGATCGTCGAAGTCGCGCCACTGGACAGCCGTGGACGTCCCCTGGCAGAACCTTGGGTCATAGAACTCAGTCAGGCCTTTCGTGCCGACCGAACCCAACTGCTGGGCAGCTTTGAGCAACAGTCCCAGGTTGAAGGCGCGCTGTATCAGCGTCTGGCTGATCGCTTACTGCGCAGTGCGCAGGTGCTCCAGCGCATGGGCGCCAGGGACAGTAGGGCCGCTCCCTCTGCCGATGACCGCCTCTCCAGTGCACCCGATGCAGGTTAAGCACCAACAGCTACAGGCGAATTTGCAGCGAGGCCTGCAGGGCGTCTATCTGGTCAGCGGTGATGAAACCCTCTTAGTCTCAGAGGCCTGCGACAGCATATTGCAGCATGCCCGAACCCAGGGTTTTACCGAGCGTTCAATACACCATGTGGAGAGCGGCTTTAAATGGCATGACGTACTCAACGATGCGGCCAGCATGTCGTTGTTTGCTGAACGCAAAATCATCGACCTTAGAATTCCGCCGAGTAAGTTCGATAAAGAGGCGAGCCAGATTTTACGGGACTGGTGCCAAGGCGCGGCAGGCAACCCCGACACAATTTTGCTGATGCGCACAGAACGGCTTCAGCCTCGACAGCGCAACAGTGCCTGGTTCAAGGCCCTAGAGGACGCCGGCGTTGTGGTGCTGATCTGGCCCTTGGGCCCTCAGGATCTGCCGGTATGGTTAGGTGAAAGACTGCGCTCTCGGGGGTTGGAGCTGGAGCAGGCAGCGCTGATGGCGCTATGTGAGCGGGTGGAGGGGAACCTGTTGGCTGCGGCTCAAGAGGTAGAAAAACTGACCCTGCAAAATTTGCCCCAACCCATTAGCGAGCAAACGTTGCTGGGTTGTTTAGACGATGCCTCGCGCTTTAACAGTTTCGATTTAATTGACGCCGCCATGGCGGGCCAGGGCACTCGAGTCGCCAAGATCATGGCTTCGCTGCAGGAAGATCGAGGTAGCCTGTTCGCCATTCTTGGCGCCCTGACCAGTCAACTGCGCCGGCTGGGTCAACGCCAGGGTTTGCCTCCGGCCCGGGCGCGCACCATGGAGGCTTTTGCCCGGCGCGGACCGTCGGCGCGGGCGCTGCTTGCCGAATGCGCCCTATTGGACGAACAAGGTAAAGGCCAGCGGCTGGGCGACGCCTGGCTGGGGCTGGAGCAGCTATTGCTGAGCATGGCCAACCACCCAGGTCAACAACCCCCTTCTTTCTATCAGCGTAAGCTCAAGGGCCGTTAACCGGTCACCTTTGAGCTTAGTTGATGTGGGTATCTGCTACCCGCCCCAGCTCCACCACGGCCAGTTTACCGCTGGTGTTGTCCAGGGTGGTAACCGAGCAGTTGTCCGGCCCGAAAATACGCATGCGATCGTCTTGGGTGGCGGCTCCAACTGCGGCGTTAATGGCCACGTAATGACTGAAAATAATGCAGTCTTGTTGGCAGGCGATAAGGAAGGTTTCGATATCCTGCCGCCACTGCTGAACGTCGGCGTCCAGATCCGACCAATTTCCAGCCATGGCCTGGCTGAGCCAAGCCGCTCTCGCCTTTAGATCAGTGGTGGGTGAGGGGATCTCGGCAACTCGAGGCTCGATGGATATCTCCGCCTGCCAGAGCTGTGCCAGGGCCTGAGCGGTTTCGTATGCTCGCGCCAGCGGGCTGGAGAGCAACAGCGGGCGCTTTTGATGCTGTGCGTCCAGCATTTTCGCTACTGCCGTGGCCTGTGTGCGGCCCAGGTCATCCAGTCCTGGGTCGGCGTGGGCGCCGAATCCTGCTGCTGCTTTACCGTGTCTGACAAGTTGGACGATAGCCATTTTGTACTGCTCTTTTGGTATGGGTTCTCTACAATGAGGGATTGCCAATCAGAAGATAGGAAAAGCATTGACGGATCACAAAGCTTCGGGATTAAACCCTCAAATGACTCCTGATACTCAGGTGAGTGTGCGTGAGGTCTTCGCAATTGATCAAGACCTAATGGTGCCTGCTTTCAGTGAGACATCGGAATATGTGCCTGACGTCGATCCAGACTATCGCTTTGACCGCGACACTACCCTGGCGATTTTGGCGGGATTTGCCCACAACCGCCGGGTCATGGTGCAGGGCTATCACGGCACGGGCAAGTCTACGCACATCGAACAGGTAGCCGCCCGGCTTAACTGGCCCTGTATTCGCGTGAATTTAGACAGCCACATTTCCCGCATCGACCTGATCGGCAAAGACGCGATTGTCCTGCAGGACGGCAAACAAATCACCGAGTTCCGCGAAGGAATTCTGCCTTGGGCGCTGCAAAACCCGGTTGCCTTAGTGTTTGACGAATACGATGCCGGACGGCCGGACGTGATGTTCGTGATTCAACGGATTCTAGAAGTGGAGGGTAAGCTGACGCTGCTGGATCAAAACAAGGTCATTACGCCCCATTCCCATTTTCGTCTGTTCGCTACCACCAACACGGTTGGCCTTGGCGATACCACGGGGCTGTACCACGGCACCCAGCAAATCAACCAAGGCCAGATGGACCGCTGGAGCATCGTTTCAACGCTGAACTACCTGGAGCATGAAGCCGAGAGCAATATCGTGTTGGGCAAAGTAC
Source organism: uncultured Pseudomonadales bacterium (assembly GCA_964635835.1). Classification (GTDB taxonomy): domain Bacteria; phylum Pseudomonadota; class Gammaproteobacteria; order Pseudomonadales; family Azotimanducaceae; genus UBA4421. Next base: position 4,384 of record CAZWQK010000060.1, on the reverse strand, counting down.
CCGCATACCAGGACAGCGAAGAGGGCAAACGCGTGATTGGCAACATGGTCAGCGTTGCAGATCTGACTCGCAAAGGGTTCATCAACGGCGATGTCTCCACGGTGATGTCGCCGCGCACAGTGCTGACCTGGGCGCAAAATGCCGAGATTTTCGGTGATGTGGGCTTTGCCTTCCGCGTGACCTTCCTGAACAAATGCGACGAGCTTGAGCGAGCGATTGTCGCCGAGTACTACCAGCGCTGCATGGGTGACGATCTGGGCGATGCCACCGCGGGGATCACGCTGAAGTCAGCCTAGGTCACCGTCATGTCTGATGCTGAAAACCCCTTGGACCCGTTTAAACGCGCCACCACGGCTACCATTCGAGCCATAGCCGGCGACGATGAACTGGACGTTACCTTTGGCGCTGGCCCCCCAGTGGTTCGCGGCGGTACCTTGCGTCTCCCGCTGCCGTCGGTGGGCGCAAGTCAAAAGGAAATAGACGCGGTACGCGGAGTAGGGGACGAATTCGCCCTGCGCTTTCGTCACCATAATCCGCGGCTGCACGCGCTCTACAGTCCCGAAGGCGGCTCGGCCCAGGAGATGTTCGAGTGGATAGAATCTGCTCGTATTGCCTCGATCGGTGCCATGCGCATGCAGGGTGTTGCGCAGAATTTGGATGCGCACCTAGAGGTTCAGTGTAAACAGGCGGCTTTCGACACCATTACCGCCGAGACCGATGCGCCATTATCCGTTGCGGTTGGTTTGTTGGTGCGCCAACAGCTGACCGGCCGCGAGTTACCTCCCAGTGCCGAACACGTGGTTCAGTACTGGCGTGAACATGTGATGGAAAATGCTGGCGCGCACATCGAAGCACTGCGGGAGCACGTAGGCGACCAAGACGCTTTTGCGAGTTTGTGCCGAAACATTATTGCGGACTTAGGGCTACCCATTGATCTGACGGATCCCAATGAGGGTGAAAGCAATCCTGACGATATGGACACCATGGACCAGTCTGAAGAAGCGGATTCGGATTTCAGTCCCGAGGACGTGGTGCTTGATGACGATTCCGCTGGTGAAGAAAACAGTGACGGCGATGCTACCACCGTCGAAATGGACGCCCACGCGGACATGGACGAGGCTGGCTCGGAATCTGATCCGGATGAAGCGCCCCTGCCCATGCCCGACGATGCTGGTCGGATACCCGTCGACAACAACTACAGGGCCTATAGCGAACGCTTTGATGAAATCGTTCGAGCGGAAGAGCTGTGTGATGGAGACGAGCTGATTCGCCTGCGACAGCTGCTGGATCAGCAGTTGGTGTCGCTGCAGCATGCAACCTCCAAGCTGGCGAACCGGCTGCAGCGCCGTTTGATGGCCAAGCAGAACCGCACCTGGGAGTTTGATCTCGAGGAAGGCATTTTGGATGCCGCGCGCCTGACCCAGGTTGTTGTGGATCCTATGAATCCCTTGGCCTATAAGCAGGAAAAAGAAACCAAGTTTCGCGACACGGTGGTCATCTTGTTGATCGATAGTTCCGGGTCCATGCGTGGTCGGTCCATCACCATAGCGGCTATGTGTGCAGACATTATGGGGCGCACCCTGGAGCGGTGCTCGGTGCGCGTGGAGATTCTTGGATTTACTACCCGTGCTTGGCGTGGCGGCGAGTCTCGAGAAGCGTGGATCAATGACAACAAGCCCTCGAACCCGGGTCGGTTGAACGATTTGCGGCACATCATTTACAAGTCTGCTGACGATTCATGGTCGCGCACCCGGCGCAATCTGGGGCTAATGATGAGAGAGGAACTGCTGAAGGAAAACATCGACGGCGAAGCGCTTATTTGGGCTCATAACCGGGTGGTCACGCGGCCGGAGCAACGCAAAGTGATGATGGTGATTTCAGACGGACTGCCCGTGGATAATTCCACGCTGCTGGTGAATCCCAGCAATTTTCTTGAGCAGCACCTTAAGTACGCAATCAGCATGATTGAAGATCACTCGCCGGTAGAGTTGGTGGCCATTGGTATCGGCCATGACGTGACCCATCACTACAAGCGGGCGGTAACCATTACCGACGCTGAACAACTTGGCGGTGCCATGACCGATCAGTTGGCGGAGTTGTTTGACGTTAAAGGATAGGCGCGGAGTACAAACTTGCTGTGCCTGACCTTGGCCCCAGGTGGGTGAGGGTGCTGGCGCCAGAACGCCGCAAAGAATGTGCTGAACCAAACCTCGGCCCGTGGGAGTCGAGGTTTGGAGAATGCCGATAGTCTACCCAACCACCTCCATGCGGATGATCTCAGGAGCGCCACCCATTAAGCCCTTAAAGCCAGCACCAGCGGCTTTGACGTGCTCTGATGCGCCGTGGGCTGCCATGGCATCTGCATCTTCATACAGCTCCATGACCGTATAGCCGCCTTCTGCGTCTTTGCATAATTTGTACAGGTGGCAGCCAGGTTCGTTGGCGTTTACTTTGGCGGCCAAGTCCAGCATCACTGCCTCGAATTCCGCTTCTTTCCCCGCCAGCACGTTGAGTTTTGCGATTACTGCAAGCATGTTTCTCTCCCTCTGTTATCCCGGTGCTTAGCCGGTTGTTGTAAAACTCGTCGGGCCAACGGCTTTGCGTGACCTGATTTGCTGAACGGGTCAGGGCCCAGGTCGGCACAGATTTGTTGCCCAAGAGCTGCCGCACGGTGAACATATCTAAAGACATGCGCTAAGGTTTTGGCGGAAAAGAGAATAAGGACTCTCATGCATCGACGCAAATTGCTGCAGGCCCTGAAAGATTACGCGGCTCGGCATCCTGAGGAACAGGCTACCGTAGATCGTTTTAACCAGCTGGTTGCCAGTCACGCCAATTGTTTTGAGCGGGACTGCTGGGCCGGCCATATTACCGGGTCGGCTTGGCTGCTGGATCCCGGCCACCAACGGTTACTGATGACCCATCACCGCAAACTGAATATGTGGCTGCAGCTGGGTGGCCACAGTGACGGTGATCCTGACACGGCAAGGGTTGCCCTGCGCGAGGCCGGGGAAGAATCGGGTTTGTCTGTGGGGTTACTAAGCGACCAGATATTTGATATCGATATCCATGAGATACCAGAACGCAAAGGCGACCCGGCTCATTACCACTTTGATGTTCGCTATCAGCTGCAAACCCTGGCTGAGGATTTTGTGGTGAGCGAAGAGTCCATTGACTTGGCCTGGGTGCCCCTTGAGACGTTACGCAACTACACAACTGAAGAATCTATTTTGCGCATGCTCCGAAAGTGGCGGACTACATCGGCGTCGTAAATGCATTTTGGTGTCCAGATTCGTAACAAAAATCTTACAAATATCGGGGAATTATGGCTTGTGACCCGGCACCGCTTACCCTAGGCTAAACCGTGTCGCCCGATTTTACGTTTTTGATCAAGTGAGATTTGTGCTCAGCTTCAGGCTATTTTGGCTGGATTGCAGGATGCAAAGATTGCTGGATCGAAGAAAGGTTAGGAAAGCTTCGGTATTTCTGCATCTAGGTTTGATTGGTCGAATTCTCCATTGAGAGAAAAAAACAGTGCTTATCAACCAAGGAGCTATAGAAAGCTGTGAAAAAACTATATGTAGGTAACCTCGCATGGGCGGTCACCGATGAAGATCTGCAGTCATTGTTCTCAGAGCATGGCGGCGTGGCCTCAGCGGCTGTTATCACGGATCGTGAAACAGGACGGTCACGAGGTTTTGGGTTCGTAGAGATGGAAGACGGCGCTGACGCCGCTATCGAGGCGCTGAATGGCGTCGACTTTAAAGGACGAGCCTTGCGCGTCAACGAAGCACAAAGCAAGCAGCGCCCAGGGGGCGGTGGCGGTCGCTTCTAAGACCGATTGAACAGACGGTTTAACAGCTGTTGGATAAAACCCGAGATCCTGTCTCGGGTTTTTTTTGTCCGGCAGTTATGCCCGGGAACAAGCACGAACGCTCAGTCGTATAAGTGACAGGCAACGAGTCGCGGACTGGCGGATTGCTGCGCATCAGCCAGCGGTTTGAGCACCGGGGTTTGGGTCGCGCAGTGGCTCATCGCTTGAGGACACCGGTTGGCGAAGCGACAACCAGGCGCCACGTTAATCGGCGACGGGATCTCGCCTTGAATGGTGGTGGATGGGCGCTGGCGCTCGTGTTGCGGATCCGCTTCGGGATTGGATGCAATCAGGGTTGCCGTGTAGGGGTGTTTGGGGTCAAAAAAGACTTGGCTTGATGTGCCCACTTCTACCAGGCTGCCCAGGTACATCACCGCCATTCGGTTGCTGATGTAGCGAACCATGGATAGATCGTGAGCAATGAAGAGCATTGTCAAACCAAGCTCCCTGGTGAGATCCCCCAACAGATTCACTACTTGGGCCTGAACCGTAACATCCAGCGCTGAGATG
>CAZWQK010000059.1:0-8662 GCA_964635835.1 uncultured Pseudomonadales bacterium | reverse complement strand
ACATGTGTATTCACTGTTTCAGCTTTGACCCAGTGCTGGAGCAGTGGAAGGCTGATGGCAAACCTGCCAACGCAGCTTTTAATCGATTACCTGCCGTGTTTTCCAGCGATTGGTCACTGATGGCCAAGGCTTTCTACACCGCGGAGATTCTGGGCGTCGGCGCACAAATGCATGGGCCGTTGTTTGAGGCCGTGCACGTAAAGCCCAGGAATCTTCGAGACGATTCGAAGATGGCGCAGCTGTTCGAAGAGTTTGCCGGGGTGTCCGAAGAGGATTTCACCAAGGCCTACAATTCGTTCTTCGTGCGCAGCCGGGTCATGCAGGCACGGGCCAAGAGCCAGGCTTATGGCATCACCGGGGTGCCCGTCCTGATTGTCAACGGGAAGTACCGAGTTAACGGCAAAATGGCCGGCTCCAACGAGGCCATGCTGGACGTCGTGAACTTCTTGGTGGAAAAAGAAAGCGTCAATCACTAGGCCGAAGCGCTTTGCAGAAGGCCCGCTACCAGAGGGGGCGCTGACGTTGCTGTTTGGTCGTCCCGTGCTTCTTTTTGCGATCTACCCGCTTACGCTTGGCGGATTTGCTGGGTTCAGTAGCCAATCTTTTCTTTGGTCGCTGGCGGGCTTCTCGAATCATGGCCTCAACGCGATTCAGGGCTTGCTGGCGGTTTTTTAGCTGCGAGCGGTGATTGCTTGCTTGTACAACCAAAATGCCCAGTTTGCTAATGCGGTTAGCCTGGAGCTGTTTTAGGCGCCGCAGGGTGTAGGCATCCAGCTCCAGCCGCTGGATGGTGACTCGCAGTTCCACGGCCGTGGACGTTTTGTTTACGTGCTGCCCGCCGGGTCCGGAACTGTGAATGAATTGAAATTCGCAGGCTCCGGAGGGAATGTGGCTTGTGTCAGACGCATTCATAGAGGCCCCGCAGTTTAATCCATTGCCGTTGAGTCACCGATGAATGATTAGACAATCAGCGGGCAGTCCTGTGTCAACGCATGGGCTTCTTGTATGTTGCTAAGTAAACTACGCCGACAATGTATTGAGAGATACAGCCCCAGCGTAAGAATGATGGCGACAACATAACAGTGCAATGCCAAAGGCTGCAATGGCGACCATGAAAGTGAAGGAATAGCAAAGGAAAAACTATGAGTGCGTTGGAACGCCAAGAGATAATCGCCAAGCTGCAGTCTTGGCAGGCGGAAGAAATCGATAGCGAGGCAATTTGGCAGTGGGCTCTTGAGGCGGCTCAGCAGCGTCGCACCGAGGACGCGGTGATTGTCGCCGTCATGGAAATGCTCTGCGCACTGCCACAAGACCTGTGGATTGAGGAAGATGCTCAAGTCATGATTGATGCATTGCACAACCCAACTGATCAATCTGATCTGTCCATGAATTTGCTTTGGAACTACCCAGATATCGTCGATCAGCGCGGTCGCCGTCGGGCATTAGAGGATCATCCGCTGTATGGGCCCTATTGTGCGGAGTAGCGAATGCGCGAGTAATTTCCAATGGTAGACGGCGGCGAGAAACTACGAGAGTTAATGGGTTTATTGGATCTTGAGCAGATCGAGGAAAACATTTTTCGCGCACAACACCCGGAAGGTCGGCAGGGCAGGCTGTTCGGCGGTCAGATAATGGCACAGGCGCTGATGGCCGGAGGGCGAACGGTGTCTCCAGACCAGCGAGTGCATTCCCTACACGGTTACTTTTTGCGTCCTGGCGACCCGAAGGTGCCCGCAATTATTCGCGTCGAGCGGGCTCGTGATGGTCGGTCCTTTGCAACCCGGCGGATCTTAGTGACTCAGCGTGGCGAAGCCATTTTTAATATGGACGCCTCTTTTCAGATTCAAGAGTCCGGCTTACAGCACCAAGCATCAATGCCCGACCTCGTCCCGCCTAGCGAAGAGAAAATTCCTGCAGCGCTGCGAGATGCGCCGTTCGTAACTTGGCGCCACGAATTTCGGCGTTTGCAGTCTGAGAGCCCCCAGCCGCCGGAGCAGTTTGTCTGGTTCAAGCCAACAGGGCCGGTACCCGATGACCCGCTAACGGCAGCGTGTCTGTTGGTATACGTATCCGATAACGTGCTCATTGGCACAGCGCGCCTGCCTCACCGAGGCAGCTTTCAACGAGAACACATGCAGGTGGCGAGCTTGGATCACGCAATGTGGTTCCACCGCCCGATTCGAGTTGATCAATGGCTTTTGTACGCCATTGATTCACCCAGTGCGTCCCAAGCCCGAGGGTTCGCTCGAGGTAACATTTTTACCGAGAGCGGTGAACTCATTGCGTCCACCACTCAGGAAGGGTTAATTCGTTTGCGTAACCTCTAGACCTTGGCGTGCAGGGTTTGCTATAGCGAATCTACTAGATTGCGCAGCTGCTCACATTGAGCCGCGCGCTCCCTGGCGTCACTGCCAGCAAACCTCACGTTAAGAGAGGTAACGCCAGATTCCCTAAGCGCATGTAAGCGCTCTTTAACGAAACCGGATGGCCCAATCAACGAGCTTTTTGCGAGGTAGTCATCGGGAATGGCTTCCTCAGCGGCTTTCTTTTCGCCAGCCAGATAAAGGTCTTGAATGATTTTGGCTTCTTCCGCGTAGCCACTCTTGGAGAAGATGTCGTTATAAAAGTTCTTTGAGCGCGCACCCATCCCGCCGATATACAGCGCTGCACCTGGCCGAGCGCGATCTCGGAGGGACTCAGTGCCCTCACCAATAGCCACGCTGCCGCCAGCATAAATGTCCAGGGGCCCACGATCCCCGGCGCGTTTTTCGCCGCCTTTGCGTAGCGCGTCACCCCAAACGGCATCAGCGGCCTCGGCAGTATAAAAGGCCGGCAGCCACGCATCAGCTAACTCAGCTGTGGCGGCGACGCTGGCGGGGCCCAACGAAGCAATGGCAATGGGAATGTCAGAGCGCACCGGGTGATTGATGAGCTTCAGCGGCTTGCCAAGTCCAGTTCCTTTGTCCTGAGGTAGAGGAATCTGGTAGTGGTCCCCCATGTGCCGCACTTTTTCTCGACGCCAAACTTGGCGGCAAATCTCAATGATCTCACGAGTACGGGCTACCGGTGCGGTGTAGGGCAAGCCATGAAAGCCTTCAATCACCTGTGGCCCAGAGGCGCCTAAGCCCAGCATGGCCCTGCCATCGGATAAATAGTCCACACCCGCGGCGGTCATCGCCAGTACGCTGGGTGTGCGGGTGTAAATAGGTAAAATGCCCGACGCGATGATGACGCGCTCGGTTTCAGCGGCTAGGTAGCCCATGGCTGACGGTGCGTCGAAGCTATAGGCTTCGGGTACCCAAGCGACATCTAGTCCTGCTTTTTCTAACAATTTTATCTCGGCGACGGCTTTTTTAAATCCGCCGGCATAGCTCATGAGCGTTGAAATTTTCACTGAACGTCCTCTTTTTATTGTTGCGGGATTATGACTACTTGGGCATGGTCAGAGAAAGTGTTTTCAACGCCGGATCTCAGACACGGGAACGTTCCGCATGAATCCAAAAAACCTACCTTCCATTGTCGTCAGCTTTTGTTTGCTGCCAGTGATGCTGCTTGCTGCAGGACCAGCTCGTGGATTCGACCTGCAGCCTTACATAGATGCTGCCGTTCCAAATTTGGTTCGTTACATCAATATCGACACGATTAATCCACCTGGCAATGAATCTCGGGGCGTCGCATTTTTGGGCGGTCTGCTAAGTGAGGCTGGCATCGCCTTTGAGAGCGCCGAATCTGCTCCGGGTCGCGGCAATCTGTGGGCGAAGCTGACAGGGGCGCCCGGCGCCGACGGTCGCAAACTGCCGGCATTAGTTTTGCTCCATCACATCGACGTCGTGCCCGCCAATGCTGCCCATTGGCAGGTCGACCCGCTCTCCGGCGACATCGTCAACGGTTACATCTACGGCCGCGGCGTGATTGATACCAAGGGGCTCGGCATGGTGCAGCTCCAGGCTTTCCTGGCGCTGGCAGCCAGCGGCTCGCCTCTTAATCGGGATGTTTGGTACATAGCGACAGCGGACGAAGAGGCGGGCGGGCTATTTGGTGCCGGCTGGATGGTAAAAAATCGGCCAGAGGTTTTTGCTGGCGTAGGCTATTTGCTTAATGAGGGAGGCTCCGGGCGACGCTACGAACAAGGCGTTGTAACTATGGTTGAGGTGACCCAGAAAGTCCCCCTGTGGTTGCGACTAACCGCCGCCGGCCGCCCCGGTCACGGCTCTGCACCGCAGGTTGCGACGTCGGTTACACGCCTGGTCCGGGGTCTGGAGCGCATTCGCGAAACCAATTTTCCGGTGAACGTGGTGCCTCCCGTAGCGGCCATGTTTGAGGGCCTTGCGCCCTATCAAGGCGACTCATTGCGAGGCCAGTATGCGAACATCGCAGAGGCGGCCCAAGATTCAGAGTTTTTGCTGAGCTTAAGATTGCAGAATCCCAGCGCCCACGCATTGCTCAGAAATACTTGCTCCATTACCCGGCTGCAGGGCAGCAGCAAAATCAACGTGGTGCCTGCAGAGGCGTCGGCTGAGTTAGATTGCCGTTTGCTGCCGGATCAAAACCCCGAGGATTTTTTTAATCAATTGACGCAGATCATCAATGACGATGCCATCAGGATAGAGAAATTGATGGGCTTTACGCCAGCGAGCAGCCGAACAGACACTCCTTTGTTTGCAGCCATTGAGAAGGTCGCGGGGGAACGGCATGATGCTCGCGTTGTGCCGACGGTGGCTGGTGGTTTTACCGACTCCCATTTTTTCCGCGACATGGGGATTACCAGCTATGGCTATTCGCCTTTTGTTTTTGGCGCCTCGGAAGCAACCGGCATTCATGGCAACGACGAACGCATTAGCATAAGGAATGTGGAAGAGGGCGTAGAGGCTTTTTACGAGCTGCTGCGAACCTTTGCCGTTCGGCAACGCTAAATCACAGATTCACTGAACGAGTAATTACATGCAGGTTGTCGCTTCCCCTTACGACTTTTCCCAGATGCATCAGCGTATGCAGTTTTATGTGGATGAAAATATTTTGCCCTGCTGCGCAACGGCGGTGTTTAAGGGCACGGATTTGGTCGACTGCAAAACCTTTGGTTACATGGATATCGACAGTCAGCGCCCCTTGCTGCCGGACGCAATCTTTCGCATGTACTCCAATACAAAGATTGTGACCTCGGTAGCCTTGATGATGCTGCAGGAAGAAGGGTTGGTTGATCTGGACGACCCAATCGCTAAATTTCTGCCAGAGTTTGCCGAGCTGCATGCGCTAACGCCTGACGCTTCCAGCGCTACCGACGTGCAGCCTGTGCAGACCCAGATCACGGTACGTCAAATTCTCAGTCACACTGCCGGATTTAGCTACGGGTTTGTGGAGCCAAGATCGGTTATTGATCAAACCTACGCTGCCAAGGGCATAAACGTCCTGGGCGCTATGGATGTGAGCCTAGAGGAATTTTGCGCCCGCATTGCCCAGCTACCTTTGGCCTTTGAACCCGGCACCCAATGGCGTTATTCCGTGGCAACGGATATTTGCGCCCGGCTGATTGAAGTGCTGAGCGGCACAACATTCGATGCCTTCCTGCAGCAGCGACTGTTCCAGCCCCTCGGCATGTCGGATACAGGCTTTTGGGTTCCTGAAGATAAGCGGCACCGCTTCACCACTTTGTATGCGCCTTACGACCTTCTCGACCCCATGAAGCCGGGTTTAGCGGCCTATGAAGATCCAAAGGAGGGGCCTTACAGCACGGCACCCCGATTTCTAAGCGGTGGCGGTGGTCTGGTATCCACGGTCAGCGACTATTCGTCCTTTCTGCGCATGATCGTGAATGAAGGCGAATGGAACGGGGCGCGGATCCTCAAGCCAGAAACTCTTAAGCAGATGCGCAGCAACCAGTTAGCTGATCAGGTAAAGGTGGCCTTCCCTATGTGGGCAATGCCGGGTACCGTCTTTGGTCTGGGTTTTGCGATTAAAAACGAGCTAGCTCCCGATGAGCCTAGGGCGGCGCTGGGCGAGTATCACTGGGGCGGCTTGGCTGGGACGCACAGCTGGATGGCACCAGATGTCGACCTCACGGGATTTTGTCTTACCCAGCGACTCCCGGGGTTTTGGCACCCCTTCAGCCAAGAGTTTAAAACCCTAACCTACGCGGCGGTGACCTGAACCGTCACCCTTTTTTGCCTTGCAGGGTTCGAGGCTGAATAGGAAATAGCATGTCCAAGAGCACTGACGATCCGAATGGGTCGCAACCAAAGTCTGCTGCTAACTGGTTGTTCAAGGTAGCTACCTGGCTGATCACTGTCTTTTGTTTCTACCTTGTTTTTTCCCGCACACAGGCCACTGCCGCTCGCGAGGGGCTGTCGGTGACCGACTACTTGCTGCGTTTTTTCGCGGATGCGGATTGGACGGTGTGGTTAATGGTTATGATCCCTTACTCACTGTTTTTCTTTTCTGTGGATTCCCATGCGAGCTGGCGGGCTATTCGCTGGTTTAATGCGCCCCATTTGCGACTGACTCAAGTGCTGCCCATTCGCGCCAGCGCCTACATTTTGTCCCTGCTAAATGAGCAGGTGGGCAAGGGCGCTATGTCCTTGTATTTGGCGAAACGCCACGAAGTGCCAGGCTGGCAGGCGCTCTCTACCATGGTCATGCTTGGTCTAATGGAGATTTACCAGCTGCTCTTTTTTTCTGGCATTGGCGTTTTGCTTTACTACGAACTGGTGCAAGAAGCGTCTACCCAGGTGCGCCTGGACCTGATTTTGCCCACGGTGTTTGCCATCGCCGTATGCTATCTGCCGCTGCACATTCTTTTTTTTCGTGGCGCCTTTGGCGACTTTCCAAAAATTCGCGACGCACAAATTTTTCGCGCCTTCCGAGAGGCTCGCCCAATACACTATTTGCTGCTTTTGTTGTTCAAAGCACCAAATCTGCTTGGAGCAGTAATGGTATACACCTTCGCGCTTCAACTGTTTAACGTGGACGTTGGGTTCGGACAAATGCTGGCATTTCTGCCCGTGATTTTTTTAGCTGCCGCCTTGCCTTTACCATTTCATGCTGGCGCACTGCTGCTTTGGACAGTGCTGTTTCCGGAGTTTCCCGAGGTTGGCGTGTTCAGTCTGATCATGCACACGTTCTTCGTGCTTTTTAATGCGGCCATTGGCGTGGTATTTCTGCCCAAGGCGAATGCGGAGTTGTTTGATCAAAACGCCCAGGCGGGATAGACCACAAGTCAGCTAGCTCGATTGTTGACGCGAACCCACTAAGAAGTGGCAGAGACGCTCCAGCATGGACGCTACGGTACTGACCACTAATAACCAAGCCGCCCAAAACACCGCACGATCCAAAAGCACCAGACCTTGGGCAAGCCAGGCCTGCATGTCTGGGTGCTCCATAGCCAGCACCTTTGTTGACCCACCTACGGCTTGAGAGCCCACGGCAGTGGCCACCAGAGCATAGTAAGCAACGCCGTTGTAGCGGCCGAGTATGCTGGTGCGCAAATGCCGGCCTGCGAGGGCGTTGGAATCCAGGGCGTATTGCAGAAATGCCAAGGCGATGCACGGCCACAACCACGGATTGACAAGCCCATGGGTCGCCAGCGCCCAAGCGCCGACGCTGACAAAAAACGCATCAGTGCCATGATCGAACAAGCCCCCAAACGGTGAGGTGTATTGGTGCCGACGGGCGATTCTGCCGTCGTACACATCGGTCACTACGGCGATGGCGATTGTTAATGACCCAAGCCACCAAAGTTGCTGGGTAAGTGCCCAGCCCAGAGCCGGCGCGAGCATAAGGCGGATACTCGTTAAACCATTGGCCAAGTTGGCAATTGGCGAGTGACGGGCTTGGCGCTTTTGTTCAGACGAGTGTTTACTCATGGGCGGCGGTATCTGGAACTCGAAGGAAACCTTGGGCAAATCCCTGGCAGATGTCTAGGCAAAGATCCAACGTCAATTCGTTGAAGCTTAGTCAGGCCAGTAGCCGAGATTTAAGGGGTTCCCACCAGACGATAAAACGCGCCCTCACCCGAAAGGTTGTCGCGGTCTATGTCGTATTTGGCAACAAAGTGCTCGGCTACTTGTTGAGTGGTGGCGGGGTCGGTAACCCGCATTGCCAGGGCGCGGTAAAGCTGGCCGTCAACTTCCAGTATCACTCTGGGGTCTGCCTCTACATAGCGCGCCCATTGGTGCGAGCGCTTGGAAGCGCCTACATAGAAGTCTTGTCCAATGCCCACACCCCAAATGGTGACAGAGTAGGGCGCGTCCGGATTGGTTTGTAAGAGGACGTTTTCGCACTCTTCAGCGTGCTGCCAGTTCTCCGGCCAAGGGACGATGTCGCCATCTAAGGCACCTCCCGGAATAGGGCCCAGTGGCGCACCGCAGGCGCCCAGTAGAACTGCGGTCACTGTGAACGCAGGAACTTTGGTGAAAATGTGATGGACGAAAGACAGCATAGAGGGTCGCATTAGCCGATTTAGGCGTAAGCATACTGCAAATTTCGCGCTATCATCGGATTTTGAGGCCGAGCGTAACGCCGTCCAACTCAGGGTGCAAAATGTCAGAAGAAAAACCGACTCAAAGCTCTGAGCCTGAAAGTACATCAGGCGTCACTGAAGATTCCGGCAGCCCCGGCCAGCAAACGGCAGGGGTTCCAGTAGACGAGCACGCCGGGCCTTCCTCCCAAC
>CAZWQK010000058.1:0-8690 GCA_964635835.1 uncultured Pseudomonadales bacterium | reverse complement strand
ATACCTTACTCCGCTAACGCCCGTGTTCGGCTAGATACGTTCGATAATGACTGCAGGGGCCATACCGCCCGCTGCGCACATAGTCACCAACGCAGTGGATTGTCCGCGCCGCTCCAGTTCGTCTAAGGCCGTGCCGATCAGCATGGAGCCGGTTGCGCCGATGGGGTGACCCAACGCGATGGCCCCACCGTTGACATTTACCTTGGCGTGATCAACGTTCAGATCGCGCATGAACTTCATCGGTACCACGGCAAAAGCCTCGTTCACCTCAAACAAATCTATGTCATCCAAGGTCATGCCAGCCTTACCCAGCACTTTCCTCGCCGCGTCTACTGGCGCGTTAAGAATGTACTCAGGTGAGTGGCCCATGTTAGCCATGGCCACGATGCGGGCCCTCGGCTTAAGGTCATGCCGCTGGGCATACTCCGCAGAGGCCATCACTAAGGCCCCAGCACCGTCCACCACGCCAGACGAACTGCCGGCGTGATGACGATGCTCGACTTCCAGGCCTGGCCAGCGCTCTGCCACCAGTTCTCGGTAGCTGCGGCCAGAGTCAAAGAATTCCATATCCATCATGCCCTCGAAAGCCGGCTGCAGCGTCGCCAGAGACTCTGCCGTGGTCTGAGGTCTTGGGTACTCTTCCTGATCCAGCGCCAGAGTGCCGTCAGGGTTGTGCACGGGCACCAGGCTTTTCGCGAACGCCCCTGCTTCAAGAGCGCGACCGGCCCGCTTTTGGCTTTCCAGTGAAAACGCGTCCAACGCCTGGCGGCTGAAATTCTCTTCCGTGGCAATAATGTCCGCGGCAATGCCTACGTTAAGCTGGGGATACTGACGCCGCAGGTCGAGGTTGCCCGCATCCAGGGGATTTGGCGGCGCCTCGCTGCGGGTATAGGACATCATCTCTACGCCACCAGCGACAATCAGATCTTCCATGCCGGACATAATATTGGCCGCGGCCAGGTTCACCGACGTGATGCCCCCGCCGCAGAAGCGGTCCAGGGTAACGCCGGAGGCTTTGGTGGAAAAACCTGCATCCAAAGCCGCCATCCGTGCCACGCAGGCACCCTGCTTTAGAAACTGGGTACTGCAAGACATGATGACGTCGTCGATCTCGTCAGTGTTGAGTTCGTTGCGCTCGACCAGGGCTTTAAGAACTGTGGACAGCAGCTTCTGCGGATGCACTTCCCACAGCGCGCCTTTCCCCTGTTTGCCCACACCCCGAGGAGTACGAGCTGCATCAATAATCCACGCCTCACCCATGGCGATCTCTCCTAATTTTTTGCCAATACCCATACTGCGACAACCTAACGTCACAGTCACCACTTGCAGGTTGCCGAAAAATGGGTTTTGCGAGACATAAATGGGCCGTGCGGGAGGCTGAGCCAGTACCTTCGGTAACGCCGGGATCAAGACGGATGACTAGGGTGCGGATTTAAGCGAACCTGTAGCCTGAATTAACTGACCGCCTCGGCTAACCAAGAATATTGGCAGATTCCTCGTGCAAGAAATTCTCCAGCCACTGACCTTGCCCCCGGCTTTGATTTTCGCCTGGGTTTTCGCTGTCGGTGCGTGCGTGGGTAGCTTTATCAATGTGGTCCTGTATCGGTTGCCACAAATGATGATTGCCGCAGAGCAATCGGGCTTGAATTTAACCTGGCCGGGGTCCCACTGCCCCCACTGCCACAGCGCGATCCCGCCGCTGCACAACATCCCCCTGGTCAGCTACCTGCTGCTTAAGGGACGTGCCGCCTGCTGTCGTCGCCCCATTTCCTGGCGCTACCCCCTAAGCGAGGCTTCTGCCGGCCTCATCGCCGTGGCCGTGGCTGCAGTCCTGCTCCCCGGCTCCGATGACGCTGGGAGCCTGAGGGAAGTCCTCTACAGTTTGATGCTTGGGTGGTGGCTGCTGGCCATCGGGTTTCTGGCCTGGCAGCACCCGGAGAAAACCGCCGGCTTGTCCCAGCCGCTGATCTGGCTCGGGCTACTTGCAAATCTGCAGAGTCAATTCACGCCTCTGACCCAGGCAGTAATGCTCGCCTGCGGGTGCTATAGCCTTGGCTGGGGCCTGCTGCTTGCACCCTACTTGGGCAAAAAATTGTGCAAGATGGGCGGTTTACCCGTACTCCATCTAACCGTGGCAGGTCTCGCCTGGTTTGGCTTTGAGCTGTTAAAACCAGGGGTACTGGCTATCAGCGCCCTGGGCGGTGCCATGCTTATCAGGTTGGGCTCTTTGCCATTGCATTCGGCCAAACCTAGCCCTGGTGCTTGGCTGATCGGTTTCCACTGGATGCTACTTGGCCTCATGGCTGATGCCTGGCTGACTTGGGCCGAGGTGTATTAAGGCCTCGAAAGCTCACTTCATGCGGCAGCCGTGGCTCGATTGCGCCAGACCCGCTGGGTAGCCTATGCAGAGCGCTAGCCCTCGCCCGGATTAAGTCCCGCTGGATCCCAAGCCATGCCCGTCCAGGACAAGACAACGCCCCCGAAAATCCGGCGCCCTGGTCTCCCCGGCGCGGGCCTCACGCTGCCAAAACCAATGATAGGCCAGGGTGCCGCGATGTACCTGCACGCGAAACGGCGACAGCACTGGGCCGTGCTCGCGGAAATCGACGCCGCAGAAGCGTTTACGCCGATCACCTCATTAGAGGTAATTATCTCGGCGGCCACCGTGTTCATCGGCCTGGTTGCGGTAGCCTTCGGCATACGCATGTCGCGATCCCTTACAACTCCCATTTCAGCCCTGACTCACGCAGCCCGGCAGGTAGGTGCCGGCATCATTATCGAGCCCCTGGCGTCCTCCTCCAGAGACG
Organism: uncultured Pseudomonadales bacterium; assembly: GCA_964635835.1. GTDB lineage: Bacteria > Pseudomonadota > Gammaproteobacteria > Pseudomonadales > Azotimanducaceae > UBA4421. The sequence goes on along the minus strand of CAZWQK010000058.1, from coordinate 5,883 downwards.
AACTGGGCGAGTTCACCGAGCAATTCAATGAAATGGCCAGCAATCTGCATCAGCAGCGCCTGACGATTGATAGAAGACGTCAGAAAACTACCAGCCGCTGCTCAACGTACTACCGGAGCCCAACAGTCATCACGCAGATCAAGTTGCTGAGCTGGGGCTGAAGATCTTGCAGTGCCTGGACAAATTCAATCAGCGCAACGGCACCAACCTGAGCATGCGCATCGGTGCGCACAGCGGCGCGGTGGTTGCCGGAGTCGTCGGCACCAGCAAGTTTATCTATGACCTATGGGGGGATACCGTGAACATGGCCAGTCGCATGGAGTCCACGGGCATTCCGGATCACATTCAGGTCTCGGCAGACTTTCGCGATCAGCTCACGAAACCCTTTGAAATTGCCTTTCGGGGCGAACTCCAGGTCAAAGGCGTTGGCGCTGTCGACACCTACCTTATCTCGGCCCTGGCCTAGATCGGCGGGATTCGTCACTGCACTGGCTGTAGCTCACCAGGACATGTCACACCAGGATGGCCGCGCCGTCATAGTTTAAAGACGCAGCCTGGGCTAACGAATCTACATTGGTTACGTCCATGGGTAACACCAACACGTTTTCCATGCTTTGTGCAAGCGCGCTTAACTCACCGGCCGACGCCGGATTACGGCAGGTGGCAATCACCTCATGCCTCGCCCGACACAGCTGCTGAACCAAACCGAGTCCTACGCCACAATTGGCGTCAGTAATAACAACCCGCAGCATTCGCTATCCTTTGTCAGTCGCAACCGCGGCCGCGAATTATGTCCGCCATGCGCTCTGCCACCATGATGGTTGGCGCGTTGAGATTGCCGTTGGTGATATGAGGAAAAATTGAGGAGTCGACAACCCGCAGGCGCGACACACCGTGCACCTGACCGGCGGCATTTACCACCGCTTCGTCATCGCTTCCCATGCGGCAAGTGCCACAGGGATGGTAGGCGCTCTCTGCTCGAGCGGCGATGAAGGCATCAAGCTGTTGGTCGGTTTGCGCGAGATTTCCCGGACTGAGTTCCGGTCCGCGATATTCATCAAGGGCGGGTTGCGCAAATATCTCCCGGGCTTTGCGAATCGCTGCTCTGAATACGCGCCAATCCTCGTCATGACTGAGGTAGTTAAAAGCGATCCTTGGCGAGTCGTCGGGATTTGCACTGCGCAGGGTTAACGAACCACGACTCTTGGGCAACATGGGGCCCACGTGAACTTGAAATCCATGCCCTTGAGCTTTCGCCCTACCGTCATAGGACATAGCCGTTGGCAAAAAGTGAAACTGGATGTCTGGTTGGGACTGCCCTTCATCGCTACGGATAAAACCGCCCACCTCGAAATGGTTGGTGGCCCCAAGCCCGGTTTGGTTGAACAACCACTGCACCCCAATTTTCCCTCGCCCAAGCAGGCCCAGATGTTTGTGTAAGGAGACCGGTGGAACACAGGCCTGCTGTACGTAAACCTCCAGGTGGTCCATCAAATTCTGACCGACACCCGGGCTATGCAGAATCGGCTCGATACCCACAGACCGCAAGTGCTCTTCAGGGCCAATTCCCGACAGCATGAGCAAATGGGGCGAGTTAATCGCGCCGGCACAAAGGATCACCTCGCGCCGGGCTTCGATGAAAACTTCCTTTGCTTTGATCTTGGCCACTACCCCTTGAGCCTGCCCCTGACCCATGGAGATCCGGGCCACATTAGCATGCGTCACTACCTGGAGATTTGGACGCCTTGCCGCAGGTCTTAGGTACGCCCGCGACGATGAGGAACGCCTGCCCTGGGCCACGGTCATAGGCATGGGCCCAAAGCCCTCTTGGCGCTCACCGTTCAAGTCTTGGGTAAAGGGATACCCTGCCTGCTTGGTCGCCTGCAAAAAAGCTCCGTAGAGCGGGTTGTTCAGCTCCCCGGTTGTGGTGCCCAGTAGTCCGGCCCCACCCCGGTAAACATCCGCACTGCGCCCTTCGTCAGCGCACTGGGCCTTTTTGAAATACGGCAGCACCGACGGATAATCCCAGCCCTGAGCGCCCATATCTGACCAACGATCAAAATCTGCGGCGTTGCCGCGCACGTAGACCATGCCGTTAATGGAGGAAGATCCGCCCAGTACCCTGCCTCGCGGACAGGCCAAACGCCTGCCATTCATTGCCGGCTCGGGTTCGCTGAAGTAACACCAGTCGAACTTAGGCTGCCCCATGGGGAGATAGAATGCTGAGGGCATCGCCAGCTGCCAGCTGCGGTCCTGACCTCCTGCCTCTAATAGCAGTACCGATGTTCCAGAGTCCTCGCTAAGCCGATTAGCCAGCACACAGCCGGCTGAGCCCGCACCGACAATGACGTAATCAGCCTGCAAGAGTGACGACCTTAAAAATCTCGCCGAAATTCAGGACCGCCATAGTAGCCAACGGATTAGATAAGTCGCTGCACGTCAACATGCTGCACATTGAGGGAACTCACCTCATAATCGATGAAGTTTTTCACGAAGGCTGCGTCTTTCTCTGCCGTCAATGCACCCAGCGCCTCGGAGATCAGCGCCTCCAGCATACCTGCCGTGTCCGCGCCATGATCGTTAGCGTTCTCGCTCAAGCTGGCCACGGTTTCTTTTGCAATACTCCATTTGGACATTCTTACTATCCTTCAGATCGACCAAGTGATCTCTCGAAACCTCAGGCTGGCTCTTGATGAAGGTCAAAGGCATCGTGCAGCGCACGCACGGCCAATTCGACATAACGCTCAGCAATCACTACCGAGATTTTGATTTCTGATGTGGAGATCATTTGGATGTTGATATTTTCCGCCGCGAGCTTTTCAAACACCTTGGTGGCGACGCCGGCGTGAGAACGCATGCCAACTCCGACAACGGAGACTTTGGCAATGGTGTTGTCACCGGTAATTGGTCTGGCGTTGATGTCTTTAGCCACCTGATCCAGCAACTCCAACGTTGCATCGTAGTCTTGGCGTTTAACGGTAAAAGTAAAGTCCGTTAGCCCATCAACCCCGGTGTTTTGCACGATCATGTCGACTTCGATGCCTTTCGCACCAACCGGACCCAGAATTTTCGAAGCGATGCCCGGGATGTCTGGTACTCCGGCCACCGTGATTTTGGCTTCGTCCACCGCGTGGGCGATGCCTGAAACTTGCGCTTGCTCCATGGTTTCGCTCTCCAATGTGATAAGGGTTCCCGGGCCACGAACAAAGGTCGACATCACTCGCAGCGGCACCCGGTAACGGCCGGCGAATTCTACAGACCGGGGGTGCAAGACCTTTGACCCCAAACTGGCCAGTTCTAACATTTCCTCAAAGGTAATCTGGCTGAGTCGGCGTGCGCCCTCAACAATTCTCGGGTCCGTGGTGTACACACCCTCAACGTCGGTGCAGATTTCACACTCATCCGCAGCAAGGGCTGCGGCCAAGGCCACTGCCGAGGTATCCGATCCACCGCGCCCCAGAGTCGTAATGTCACCTCGGTGGTTGACGCCCTGGAAGCCTGCTACCACTGGCACAACCCCTTGGCGAAGGTCTTGCTGAAGCCTTGCCACCTCAATGTCTTCAATTCTGACACGACCGTGGGCGTCATCAGTGCGGAATCGTATTTGATCGGCAAGATAGGACTTCGCGGACAGGCCAAGCTCCAGTAGAGCGATGCTCAATAATGCAATGGTTACCTGCTCACCGGAAGCCGTGAGCACATCCATTTCCCGGGGGCTGGGACGATCACCGCCAAGCTCCCTTCCCATCGCCACCAGACGGTTGGTTTCTCCGGACATCGCCGATACCACGACCACAATCTGGTGCCCGCGAGCCCGGTAGTCGGCAACACGCTGGGCCACCTGAGCGATACGCTCGGTGGTACCGACACTGGTGCCACCATATTTTTGAACAATCAATCCCATCTTGTTTTCCGCAATTAAGAACCGTCCAACCCTGACGCCAACGAGGGCGGCGGCTAGCCCGCCCTCAGTTCGTTAGGTTTTCTTCGATCCATGTCCGCGCTGCGGCCAAGGCCTCTGCCACCGCGTCGGTCTTATCGCCGCCGCCGGCTCGAGCCAGGTCGGGCCTGCCGCCACCCTTAGCACCCACCACCGGGGCCACGGCCTTAAGCAGCTCCGCTGCAGACAAGCGCTGGGCCAGTACCTTGGTCGCCGCTGCCGCCAAGCCCACTTTGCCGTTATCGACAACCGCCAGCATTACCAGGGCATCGTCCTGCATTTTTGCCAGCAGGCTTTCCAGCACCTGAATCATGGACTTGCTGTCGCCCTCCACCTGGGCGGTCAAGACGTTCACGCCATGAATCTGCATGGCTTGGTTCAACAGGTCCGCGCTGCGGCTCACCGCCAGCTGCTGACCCATTTGCTCAACCTGGCGCGACAACGCCTTGTTATCCGCTACCAGCTGCTGAACTTTGTTCACCAGCTCCCGGCGACTGACTTTCAGTGTTTGTGCAGCAACCGCCAGATCTTCTTGATCCTCGCGAATAGCGGCCAAGGCCGCGCCGCCAGTGACTGCTTCGATGCGGCGAATACCTGCAGCAATGCCGCTCTCACTGGTCACCCTGAACAGTCCAATGTCGCCGGTGCGGGCTACGTGGGTGCCGCCGCACAGTTCCTTGGAAAACCCATCCCCCATGCTCAAGACACGCACTTCGTCCCCGTATTTTTCGCCGAACAGCGCGGTGGCCCCGCCGTCTACTGCTTGATCGTAGCTCTGCAGCTGGGTGTCCACGGTAGTATTCAGGCGAATCTGCTCGTTCACCAAGTCTTCGATCTGCTGCAGCTCTGGCACATCCACAATGGCCGAATGAGCGAAGTCAAAGCGCAATTTGTCCGCATTCACCAAGGAACCTTTTTGCTGTATGTGGTCTCCCAGCACATGACGCAGCGCCGCGTGCAGCAAGTGGGTAGCCGAATGATTTGCTCGGGTTTTGCTGCGCACGGCTTCGTCCACGGAAGCTTCGAGGCTATCGCCAGGACTGATTGCGCCCTGGGTGAGCTGGCCAATGTGCAGATACTGGTCACCGCTGATTTGAGTATCGGTCACTTGGAACTGAGCCGACTCGCTAACCAGCACACCGGTGTCGCCTACCTGACCGCCGCTTTCTGCGTAGAAAGCCGTCTGATTTAACACCACCACGCCGGCGTCATTGGCCGCATCCAAGCGCGTCAGCGGCTCTCCTGCTGAATCAAATACCGCAATGACCTGGGCCTGATTGCTCAACTGGCTGTAGCCGCAAAACGCCACTTTATCTTTGACGCTGATCTTTTGCCCTAAACTGGTGGAAAAACTGGTGGCGGCACGGCCTCGAGCTCGCTGCTCTTCCATGGCCGCTGCAAAGCCAGCGTGATCCACGTCCATGTTTAACTCCCGCGCCACGTCAGCGGTCAAATCCACAGGGAAGCCGTAGGTGTCATAGAGCTTAAAGGCCACGGCGCCTGGCAGCGTGGTGCCAGAAACTTCGCCCAGTTCCTTTTTCAGCAGGGTCATACCCTGATTCAGGGTTTCGCTGAAACGCGCCTCTTCCTCGGCCAGGGCGTTAACCACTTGGTCAGCCCGCTCGTTCAACAGCGGATAGGCATCTCCCATCTCCTCGACCAGTACCGGTACGAGTTTGTGAAAGAAGTCGCCTTTGATGTTGAGCTTGTAGCCGTGGCGCAATCCCCGGCGGATGATCCGGCGCAGCACGTAGGCACGATCCTCATTGCCCGGCAGCACCCCGTCGGCAATCAAAAATGCACTGCTGCGAATGTGGTCCGCAATGACTCGCAAAGAAGCGGTGGCCAGCACCTGTTGCTTATCGGTGATACCCGCGAATCTACCGGCCTCGCCGAGCAGCCGCTGAAATAAATCGATTTCGTAGTTGCTGTGAACGCCCTGA
>CAZWQK010000057.1:0-8696 GCA_964635835.1 uncultured Pseudomonadales bacterium | reverse complement strand
TGAAAGCGGTGGCCCTTGGCTGGCCAGACGACTCTTTCCCGGCCAACGCCGTGGTTTCTGAACGCAAAAGCGTGGAGGAAGCGGCTTCATTTTTGGGCTTTGACGACTAGTCACTGCGAAGACCAAACGCTGGAGGACTGGGTAACACCATCCGTGACGGGGATACCAATCGCCTTGGACCAGCGTTACGCCATTACCACGCCGGCCAGGGCTTCAGGGTCTTGGGCCTGAATGTCGATGGCAACCATGGCGGTGACCACGCCGGTCAGCGAGTGATAGGCCCAATCCGGACCGGCCCAAACCCAACTCTCCAGTGGGTCAGCCTGATCCACCGAGCGCTTCATCTTGGTGCGACTTGCGAAGAGATGATCGTCGCAATGCGCGCAAATGAGGCGAGATTAGCCTGGCCCCTGACCGCGAATGGGCGCTGGCACACGCAAACGCCCCAAAAGCAAAGGGCTGATTCTGTCTGATGATTTTTTGGCACGGAAATCGCATTACTCAGATTGTGGTACCGGGTGTTGGATCTCTCCCTCCCCTAACTCCTCTCCCGCCCGGTGCCACAGCCTCTATTACCAAGATCCCCTTAGCGGACATGCCTGATGGTCTGGCCATACTGCCATCGAACCCACGGTGGCAGCCTAGTCGAGAGCTGTTGTCGTTCGTGTTAGCCGAGCGCCACCTAACACCACCAAGCCCATAAACAACCAAGCCGCAACTCGTATCGTCGCAGAATTCGCTCCCGGGGCCGTGGTGCGCGATATCGCTCCCCTTGCCGGCGGGCTATAAAATTCTAAAGGACGGGCAGATGATTGGCGGCCTCGGGCGGCCGGACAAAACCCAAGCTATTTTGATCAGTTCAGACGTTATGGCCCAGCCGGATGAGCACTATGTGTTCATGACAGGCTTGGCCCTACAGTTTTTCACCAACAAACGTCTAGAGAAGGGCCCCGAGGACTATTAGACCAGCATCCTGACGGCAGTCATGAGGCAAAGGATAATCAGGCGCTAATGGGTGGTGTCACGGGCGAGAAACTCCACCAGTTCCTGGGGTGGCTGCTGGCTGCGAACCTGTTCTACCAATTCGATAAAGCTCTCGTGGACTAGCGGCTCCTCCAGCGAGGCTTGGTAGTTCAGAACAATGCGAACGCTGTGATCCACACTACCCAGGTCGGCAGCCTCATAGGCGTATAGCATCAAGCTTGCCGTTAACTCGCCTTTGAACATGTAAACAGGTAGCGTGTTTAGCCACTCACAGACCGCTGTGAGTCGATGGAAGTCCAGATTTCTCAACAATTCACTCCGAGCAATTTGCGCCACCATACGCGCGCTGACGCCAGAAAGAAAACTTAAGGGTTCGACATGACCAAGCACCTAAAAGTACCCAGTCTCACGATCCAGGGAGCCTGGTCGTCGGATTGTCTGTCCAGCCCAGTTCCAGCCTTTAACCTTGGTTACCTGCCCGAGATGGCCTGTTATGCTCGGCCATCAGGCCCAGGGTCACACTGAGCCGCAAAATCATAAGAACAACAACCAGAGAAATAGTATGAAAGTAATATCACCTCTCCTTCTCGTCGCACTTACCTCGGTCAGTTTGACCGCCCAGTCGGGCCATCATGCAATGGGACATGGCAGCGACACCGAGCAAAACTTAGGCTCCCTGCCCGTTGCGGAAAAAATCGCGTTAGCCAAAGCTGCTGCCCCAAGCAATGTCAGTGACCGGGCAACGATTTTAGACGCCGACAATACCGTGCTGCAGAAAGGCGACAATGGCTGGACATGCATGGTGGGCAGCCCGCCGAACTATGAAAACCCCATGTGCGTGGACGAAATCTGGTTGGCTTGGCTGGATGCTTGGATGAACAAAAAACCCTATAGAAACGAGGGCGGCGCAATCGGTGTGAACTACATGCTGGTGGGCGACATCCCGGTGGACAACGACGATCCCTATAACACCGACGAAAGTCAGGGCACCTGGGTTCAAGAAGGCCCTCACCTGATGCTGTTGGTACCACAACAGCTGTTTGGTGACCTGCCGCGGAACCCTTACGAAGGCGGTCCCTACGTGATGTGGGATGGCACGGATTATGCCCATATCATGATACCTCTTGAGAAAACAACGCCAATTGTTTACGACGAGTAACATCTCCCAGCAATAAAAACGATCATAGTCGTCGCTTCGGTGGCGGCTGTGGCTGCCGAATTAAAAAAGGGCCTGGTGCCAATTTGCAAGGCTGGGAAGTTACCTAACATCAAAACTAATGGTGCCCGACAAAGCTTCAAGGACTACACGGGCCTGTCCAATGCCTTCGAAGTCAATAAAGCGCTCATCAGTCCCGGTGATCGAATTTTATTGGTAGATGACTGGGTGGAAACCGGCGGCCAGCTTAGAGGCCTGACAAAACTTCTGGAAAAAAGAGGCGCCACCATCGCGGGGATTTCCGTGCTGGGTTACAACACGGCCGGCAAGCCCGGTAAACTGCGTAAGAAGTACTCTCTAGCGAGTATTTTTGATTATGAGGCTGCTGGCAAAAGAGATCTAAGCCAGCGGTTAGACCAGCGTTAATCAGCATTTCCGGCGCTATCCCCGGCGCACTATTCACGGTGATTACACGCCCGCTAAGACACTCTACCCCTTTGTTTTTATTTAGACCTCGCTATGCGCTCCTTACTGCTGTTTTTCGCGGCCCTGATCTCCTCGGGCTGTGCCAGTATCGCCAAGACCACCCTGCCCTTTAACAATCTACCGCCCCCCTCAGGTCCCTTTGCCGTCGGTACGGCCATTGAAACCTGGAGCGATAGATCCCGGCCGGAGACCTTCACCGACAATCCTGACGATTACCGCCGTATCGCAGTGCAGTTTTGGTATCCCATTGCTGCAGACGCCGTTGGCGAGACATCTCCGTATATCGATCAGCCTGACCTTAAAATGCGCGCCTTTGCAGCAAATATGGGTTTGCCGAAATGGCTCGTTGGGCACATCAAAGACCTAAACACTAACAGCATTTTAAACGCAGCATTACACCCAGCCGCTTCCAGCCTTCCGGTGGTGATATTTTCCCACGGTCTAGGCGGCATGAAGACTCAAAACTCTATCCTTGCTGAGGAACTAGCGAGCCAGGGGTATTTGGTTGTCGCCGCTGACCACGCCTATGACGCCTTTATGACGACTTTTGCAGATGGCACCATTGCCGACTATCGCTCGGGTAGCGACGGCATCAACACAGAAGCCGAGTTTTGGGCTGCTCGCGGGCCTCAACTGACAGCACGAACGGGCGATGTGTTGTTCATGCTGGATCAAATCCACCAACGACAATTCGATGGTGAATCTCCCCAACCTGCCGAACCAGTCTGGCAGCGGGCTGACTTGTCCCGGGTCGGGGTATATGGCCACTCCTTCGGCGGTGCCACCAGCATTATGGCCAGCGACCAAGATCCGCGTATCTTAGCTGCCGTCGCCCTGGACGGTTGGATGGTGCCCGTGCCGCCAGAGGTGATTAAGCGCGGCACCAGCAAACCCTTTCTCTACCTTGGCCAACAGCAATGGGATGACGAGCTCAACTACAAGAAGCTTGATAAATTTTTGGCAAGCAGCAACGGCATCGTGCGCTCCGAGCGCTTGCCCAACACCAAGCACATGGATTTCGCCGATGCCCCACATTTGTCGAGTTTTGCCAAACGCGTCGGCTTCGCCGGCAGCATGCCCAGTAATGAGTTGCGCGCAAAGCTTAGTAGGGACATCCTGGGATTTTTCGACACTCACCTTAATGTCAGTTCAGAAGGTGTCCAACAAAAGACTTTCGTTCAGCCATGAAAAACTATCTCATCACCGTGTTAGCTCTGGTCATTGTCGGCTGCGTCACCTGGCTTTGGCTTAATCCGTCATCTGACGGACAGGGCGTTGCCGACAAAGCGACGCGGTTACTCGGCGTGGACACCAACCCCCTACCTGATTTCCGGCAGTACCCCAACGTACAGGCTAAAAAGCAGGCGTTCTTCGATTATCTAGGGCCCATCGTAGCGACCAATAACCAGCAAATTAACGAGCAGCGAGCGCGTATTGCTGCCGTTGCCGTTACAGCGAAAAACAACGCCAGTGCCTTTGCGGACCTGAACAGCGCAGATCAACGTTTTCTGACCGCGATGATTCAGCGTTATGAGGTCGACCCGGAGATACCCCTAGAGCAACAGCTGGTAGCCCTGCTGTTACGAGTCGACACCATACCTGTATCGTTAGCGCTGACCCAAGCCGCTATGGAATCCGCCTGGGGCACATCTCGTTTCGCCACAGAAGGCAACAATTTGTTTGGGCAATGGTGTTATGAACAGGGCTGCGGCCTGGTGCCACGCAATCGCGGCGCGGGACAAAAACATGAAGTCGCTCGCTTCGCCAGCGTGGATGCCGCGGTGAGTTCCTACATGCGCAACATCAACAGCCATTATGCCTACGCCGATCTGCGCGCTGCCCGGGCGGCCCAGCGGGCGCTGGAGCAGCCAGTGACGGGACACGACCTGGCAGAACATTTACTTAACTACTCTGAGCGAGGCGTCGCCTACGTTGAAGAACTGCAGGCAATGATTCGCATCAACAAACTCGCCCCTCTTGATCTCGGGGTCCCTCAATAAGCAACGCTGCTGCCTCAGTTCCCAGCTGCGTTAGCCAATCACCTGGCCCCGATGCGCATTGTGATAGCCGTTGACGGCATCAAAGGCCACCGCGCCGCCAATGATTACTGTGTTCACGCCATGAGCATCCCGCACATAGCGATAGCCGTCGCCGGGCACGTCTTGCACAAAGTGTTCAGCGCCTCGGTCGATCAGGGCTTCATCGAAGACCGTGACGTCGGCCACAAAGCCCTCTCGTAGCAAACCGCGATCACCCAATCCCCACAGGTTCGCCGGATCCGCGGTGATTTTCTTCACTGCAGCTTCCAGACCCAAGTACGCTGTGTCACGAACAAAGTGTCCGAGCAGGTATCCGGTATCGCCGTAGGTTGCAAATGACAGAATGTGGGCCCCGCCATCACTGGCGCCAATCATAACATTGGGATGCTGGAGCAATTCGCCAACTAGACTATCGTCGTTATGCCCCATGTCCGCTGATAGGAAGTGAGCCTCCAGGGACTCTTCCAAGGAAATATCAATCATCACGTTGAGCGCATCGGTCTGACGCAGCTCGCCAATTTCCTTGAGGGTTTTACCGACCAGGTGCTGATTTTGTTCCGACTGCACCTGACGCAACACTAAGCGATCCCACAAGGGCATCATGCCTTTCGCTTCTGCCACCAAAATATCCCGAGTCTCGGGATTTTGCAGCCCTGCAATGATCTGCTCCGGAGTATTAAAACGCATCAAGGCATACCACTTGGGCAGGCGAATGAAGAGCAGGCTTGGTACCGCGAAGTTGAAAGAAATGTCGATGGGCCGGGTTTGCACCTGAGGCCAAACCCGCGCGCCCCGCTCGGTTTGCTCAACGATTCTCGCCATGATCAGCCGCGCGTCGTCAGCATTGTCGTGACTGACAAATAACGGAGACAGCGTGGTGCTAATACCGTGCTTCAAACTGATATCCGCCAGTTGGTCGATGCGCGCCAACGTCAGGTCCGTGTTGTAAAACTCGTGAACCACCTGAAGGATCTTGTTGTGCTGGGAAAGCACCCCACAAAGCGCATCCAGTTCGTGGATATCTGCGTATCGGCTGGGTACAGGCTGCAGGCGCTCATCCATGTCTACGAAACTACTGGATAGACCAATGGCCCCCGCGTTCAGACATTGATCCAGCAGCTGGCACATGGCCTGAGTTTCTGCCGCACTTGCAGGACGCTTCATGGACTCATCGCCCATTACCCATAGACGCAGGACGCTGTGTCCCACCAGGGGCGCTACGTTGATGTCCAGGTTTTTACCGATTCGCGCAACAAACTCTTCAAAAGTCTCCCAATTCCACTCAACGCCCTCAGCAAAGGCCTTGTGAGGCATTTCCTCAATTTGGTTGAACATCCCTACCAACTTCATGCGGTGCTCGGCTTTTAGCGGCGCTAAGGACAGAGAACAGTTGCCGGGGACAATCGTTGTTACCCCGTGCTCTATCGCGGGCTTTGCGGCACCGTCCCACAGCAGCTGGGCATCAAAGTGCGTGTGCGGATCGATAAAACCCGGCGCAACGACCTGACCCTGAGCGTCAATCGTCGTCTTCGCGTCTTCTTGAACCCGGCCGATCTTGACGATGACGCCATCCCGAATTCCTACATCAGCAGTGAAAGCAGGCAAACCGCTTCCGTCTACAACCTTGCCGTTTTTAATTAACAAATCGAGCATGTCTGTCTCTCTCCCAAATAGACTGTTAACTGTGACTAATCGACGTCGTTGAAGGCGTGGGTTAAAGCGTCCCGCACCTGCTCCCAGCCGCATCCGATCAAATCCTGTACTTCACTGGCGCCGCAATTTTCCATCAAACGCGCACCGGCCGCCTGGTCCAGCGCCACCTCTGAACGGCCGCCGTTGTCAAAGGTCAACGACACCACGATTTCCGCGACCCCCTCATGGGCTGCCGCAAGTCGAACATCCGTGATGATGGCGGACACTACTGCTTGCCGCCTAACGGCGGCTCTAAAAATAAAATATCGCTGGGCAATATGGGATTACCCATTTCCCCGGTAGCGTCGTCGATGACCCGCCGCGCAAACACATGCAGATTCCAGCTTTGCAGCTGTGCTACCGCAGCTTCTAGTGTTTCGTCAGGCAATTCCCTTTGCGCAATGCTCTGCCAGGTATCGTTTGGCTGCGGGTGGATGGAACGTCGTTTTACTGCCGCCGAAGTCACTGCCGTTTGCACATTTCTCTCCCGTTTACCGACCACTCACTATAGGCCAAGCACCTCAGCAGACAAAGGGCTGGCTAACTTACGTTGCTTTTTTCCACATCAGTTTTCCATAGTCCAGGAACGGCTTTGACAGAGCGTCGTAAGAAAGAATTCCAAGGAGCATAATCCAAAGAATAATTTCCGGGGAGAGAAACGTGGCTAATGAAGACAACCAGGCCATTGATGCAGTGATCGTAGGAGCCGGATTCGCCGGCATTTACATGCTGTACAAACTGCGGCAACAGGGCTTGGAGGCTCGGGTGATTGAGGCCGGCGTCGGCGGTACCGGGTATTGGAACCGCTATCCCGGTGCCCGCTGTGATATTCCCAGTATGCAGTAAGCCTGGCCTCTGCCAGTTCCTTTGCCCAGCCGATTGGCCTCAACCCCCAATACATTACCGCCATCCATAAAAGCCTTGCGTTGATGACAAAAATGACGAGAATTCGCCCACTATTTTTCTGCACGCCCACTGTGAACGTTGAAAACGTTATTTCAGAGGCGCTAGCGCTATAGCCGACTCGGCAGCCAAGAGGATTAAGAATGTCTCTTTATAAGACCGAACCGGCTCAGCGGGATTACCCCACCATAGGCTGGCGCGAGCGCGTTGCCCTACCGGCCTTTATGTTCCCCTGGTAATCGGCGCCGTCGTAGGCGCACACTCCCATCGTCCCTGTTCTTAGCGCACCTGAAATGACTGCAAACTGAACGAGTCCAGAACTGCGATAACGACAATCAGCAGCAGCACAGCGAGGCCTGAGAATAGCAGAAGTTTCTTGCGACACGACCCGAGTAGTCAGTTCGAGTACACTGGCGCTTCATCTAGCACCAGAGAACTTGGAGAGGAAACAATGGAGCTACAAAACAAGGTCGTCATCATCACCGGCGGCAGCGGAGGCATCGGCAGGGCCATGGCCAAAGCGTTTTTAAGCGAAGGCGCAAAGGCCATCATGTTGGCGGATCTTAACGCCGACGCCGTCAGCCAAGCTGCGGAGGAAATTGGCTGTGACGGCATGACCTGTGATGTGACCGAAGAAGCCCAGGTGGCCGCCCTGGTTGACGCCACCACGAAGAAATACGGTCAGGTAGATGTATTTTGCTCAAACGCCGGTGCCGGCGGTACCGGTGTGCTAACCGATGCCACCAACGACGTTTGGCAGCAGCAGTGGGAGCTGCATGTAATGTCGCATCTCTACGCGGCTCGCGCGGTGTTACCCGGCATGATTCAGCGCGGCGAGGGCTACTTACTGAACACGGCCTCTGCCGCAGGATTACTTGCGGCGCTGGGTTCCGGGCCCTATACGGTGACTAAGGCGGCGGCGGTGAAATTCGCGGAATTTCTTGCCATTACTCATGGTGACGACGGCATTAAAGTCTCAGTTTTGTGTCCTCAAGGCGTTAATACTGCCATGGCTCCGAAGAGTCTGGGCGACGGTCAAACCGACGGCATTATCGAGGCTTCGGCGTTAGCGGATACCGTGGTAGAGACCATGCGGGAAGAACGTTTCCACGTACTCCCTCACCCAGAGGTAGAAGAATACGTTCGCCGCAAAGGGGACAACGTAGACCGCTGGCTGTTGGGCATGCAGCGTCTGCGTAAGCGAACTCTAGAGGGTTAGGTGCCGCTTCTGCACCAACCCGATTCGGGCTGGGTTAGTTTCTTGTGTTGAGGAATGGAGATACGTGTACCCACAGGAGTTGTAGGTCGGGCTTTCGCCCAACGAAGGAGATGTCGGGTTGAAACCCGACCTACGGGGATAATTGCGTGTAGGTCAGGCTCATAGGTCGGGCTCGTAGGTCGGGCTCGTAGGTCGGGCTCGTAGGTCGGGCTCGTAG
>CAZWQK010000056.1:0-8728 GCA_964635835.1 uncultured Pseudomonadales bacterium | reverse complement strand
GCGGGAATACACATGGCGCGAGCAAGAATCGCCACGTGGGAGTTGCCAGAACCGCGAACCGATATAACGCCCTGCAACCGTTCTGCGGGAATCGCTGCCAACATTCCCGGCGTCACTTCTTCACCAACCAAAATGGCTTTGTCGGGAAACTGGGTTTTTTTCTCGCGGATGCGCTGCAGATAACCCAAAACCCTAATGCCAAGATCTTTGACATCTGTGCCCCGCTCGCGCAGGTAGGGGTCATCCATGACCTCAAAGCGACTGACATGCTGACGAATGACCTTACGCAGCGCCCCTTGAGCCCACTGGCCCTGACGCACCACCGCCCGAATGTCACCGGCCAGAGCACCATCGTCCAGCATGTGGAGGTAGGCGTCGAACAAGGCCAGTTCTTCTTGCGGCAAACTGGCCTGTAAATCTCGCATCATGTTCCGAATGTCATTTCGCACGGCATCGATGGCCCGATCCAGCAGCAGCAATTCCGTGGTCAGATCTTCGGCCTGGCGGCTTGGTACCGCGTCCAAATCGGCAATGGGGTGCATTACCAACCCGACTCCGATACCAATCCCAGGGGCCCCGGCGAAGCCCTTAAACACGCCATCCTCAATCAAGTCAATGGAGTCATCGGCGGCCACTCCGCTCCCCACCGCCTCGGCGTGGGCAATGCTGGTTGCCAGCTGGGCGGAAAGAGTCACGAGAAACGCTTCTTCCGACTCATCAAAGCGCCGTGGCTGACGTTGCTGTACTACCAAGACACCCAGCACCCGGCCCTGATGCAAAACCGGCACGCCCAAAAACGCGTTAAACGGTTCCTCACCAATTTCTGCAACAAAATAGAAATTGGGGTGGCTAGGCGCGTCGTCTAGGTTTAGCGGCTCAGCCCGCCGCCCGACCAAGCCGACGAGACCTTGATCTTGGGTCAGAATGACTTCGCCAATGCGTTCTTTGTTTAACCCCTGAGTAGCCGCAAGTACGTAACCGTCGTCGCCATTTGAGGTTAGGTAGATGGAACAAACTTCGGTACCCAGCGCTTCCTGAATGTGCCCAGCAAGGCGCTGTACGGCCACGGCAAAGTCGCCCTCTTGGGTAACGTCCTGAACAATTTTTCGAAGCATGTTAAGCACGGAATTGCCTCTTTTTCGCTCTTGCTCGTTCCTGCCGGGCGTTAGATTTCAGGCGGAAGCGCTGGCAGTAGGCAGGTACTGAACCAGCTCCACCAGCGCTTGGCGGTAAACGTCTTGCTTGAAATCTACCACTTGGCCAATTGGGTAGTAATAACTGACCCATTGCCAGTCATCAAATTCGGGCTTATCCGATAAGTCCAGGCTGATGGAATCGTCCGAGGCCAACAGCTCCAGCAAGAACCACTGCTGTTTTTGGCCCACAAATCCCGGCGTGGAATTATTGCGCCGCATATGCCGGGGCAGTCGATAATGTAGCCAGTCCTCGGTGCGGCCCAGAACCTTTACCGCTTCGGCGGCAACGCCGATCTCCTCGTAGAGCTCCCGAAAAACGGCCTGTTCCGGCGTCTCACCACTGTGTATCCCGCCCTGGGGAAACTGCCACGCGTTGAAACCGCCAACCCGCCGAGCCCAAAGCACCTTTCCCTCGGCGCCGGGATTGGACCGCCCCTGAGTCAGGACAATACCCACGTTAGGGCGAAACCCATGCTGGTCAATATTCGAATCCATTTCCTCTGCCTCCGCCCCAACCATACAACAATACCGACGGGAGCCTGTCATTTATTCGCGCTGGCGGCGCTGTTGTTGCGCCTAAGGTCTAATCCAGGCGCAAACGTGAGAAACTGTGCACTTCGTCGCCATGGACCCAGCTTTTTCACTATGACCAACGCATTGACCCAGCAAACCAGCCTGTATTTAAAACAGCACTCAGAGCAACCGGTACATTGGTTGCCGTGGAGCGATCAAACCCTGGCGGACGCCAAGATTAGTGACAAACCGATCTTTCTTTCCATTGGCTATGCTGGCTCGCACTGGTGCCAGATTATGTCTCGGGAGTCCTACAACGACCCCGCCACAGCTCAAGTGCTTAACGATCATTACTGCTGCATCAAAGTCGATCGGGAGGAGCGTCCAGACCTGGACAAGGTCTATCTCAGCGCCATGCAGCTGCTCACACAGCAAGGCGGCGGCTGGCCGCTGAATTTGTTTTTGGATCCGCAAACCGAACTGCCATTTTTTGCTGGCACCTACTTTCCGGCACAGACCCAAAACGGTCAGCCGGGTTTTGCGGATTTGCTTATGCGCCTGTTCGAAGCTTACGACCAAAAGCGCGAAGAACTGACAAGCCAAAGTGACCAGCTAGCCAACACGCTGAAGCAATTGGCGCCGCCGGTGCTGGATCCGGAAATGACCGACACCGACCTGTTGCAGGCCTGCCGGAATACTCTGGCCCAGCGCTTCGATTCGGCAGAAGGCGGTTTTGGTCAAAGCATGAAGTTCGCCATGCCCGGCAGCATCGAACGTTTGCTGGGACACTGGGCCCACGCGCGCCGCGCCAATGAAGCGGACAAAGATGGCCTTGAAATGGTGATGACCACCCTGACTCAAATGGCTCGAGGCGGTATTTTTGACCATCTTGGCGGCGGCTTTTTCCGCTATGCCCAAGACCGCCAGTGGCGCGTTCCGCAATTCGAAAAAGTGCTTTACGACAACGCCCAACTGCTGAGTATTTACGCTCAGGCACTGAAACTTGGTGGCGACGCGCTATTTGAAGATGCACTGACCAGCACCTTGTCCTGGTTAATGGCGGAAATGCGCGACGCAACCGGCGCTTTTTACGCTAGCCAAGACGGCGCCAGTTTCGGCCAGCGTGGGCGCCACTACCTGTGGCGCAGGGAGCAGGTTAAAAAGCTGTTGGAGCCGGAAGCCTATCTGCTCATTGAGACTCTATATGCCTTAGACAAACCTGCAAATGCAGACAACCATTGGGTACTGCATCGACGCGATTCCTATCGCTCGGTTATCCAGCGTTTGTCCCTGGAACAAGCAAAGGCAGACCAACTATTAGACCAGGCCCGATCCACCCTGCTCGCTGCCCGGCACGAGCGAACATCGGTGGTCACCGACAAAAAAATACTGACCGGCTGGAACGGACTGCTCATCACCGGGCTGTGTCAGGCATCCGAGGCATTGCAGGAAGATAAGTGGCTGGACACCGCTGGGGAGATAGCGGACTTCTTGATGCGCCAGTGCTGGCAGAATCAGCGCCTGAGCGTGTGCTGGCAGGACGGTACCGGCCCTAATCCGGGCTTCTTGGACGACTATGCGAATGTGCTGCAGGGCGTCGTCACCCTGCTCAGCCATCGCTGGCGAGCAGAGCATGCCGCCTTCGCCCAGGGCCTAGCCGATGCGATCATGGAGTTGTTCTACGACGTGGAGGCCGGCGGCTTCTATTTCACGCCAGCGGATCAAACAGAACTGATCTTTCGCCCCAAGCCAAGCTTTGATGAGGCCCTGCCACCGGGCAACGCCACGGCCTCCAGAGCGCTGTTATCCCTTGGCCAACTGCTCGGCAACACAACCTACATCGATGCCGCCACCAACACCCTGCGCTGGGCTCGGGCGGCCATGGAACGCTATCCGGCCAACCACTGCAATTTAATCACGGCCCTGCAGGCCAGTCTCGGCGATCAAACCATCGTGCTGCGCGGCCCCGAGGATGAGATGGCCTCATGGCGCGCAGCCCTTGTTCAAGGCTATCAACCTTGGCTCACGGTTTTCTGTTTGCCATACGATGTGGCGGGACCGGTGCCGGCCTATCTGCCAAGCCTCGTGAGCGCCGCGACCCGGAACCGGGTCAGTGCCTTTGTTTTCGAGGATGGACAGGCCAGCGATGCCATTCAAGACCTTGCTGAGCTCAAGGCCCTGCTAGGATCCTAGCCGGCGCTGACTTCACTCCAGGTCAAATCTAGCTCTCGTGCAGCCTTGACGTCGTCCAGGCGTCGAACCGGTGTGGAATAAGGTGCCTGCTTCACAAAGTCCGCGTCCTCCAGGGCTTCTGCACGCACGGCAATCATGGCATCCACAAAAGCATCCAGCTCTTGCTTGGTTTCAGTTTCCGTAGGCTCGACCAGAAAACACTCCGGCACCAGCAGCGGGAAATAGGTTGTCGGCGAATGTACGCCGTAATCCAGTAGCCGCTTGGCCATGTCCATGGCGTTGACGCCGAGTTCCTTGGCCTCTTTTTGATAGGTCACAATGAATTCATGGGTCGCCCGCCGGGACGGATAAGCCAGCTGGAAACCAGCTTGGGCCAGCCGCGCAGCCATGTAGTTAGCATTTAAGGTCGCATACTGGCCCACGCGGTGCATACCCTCGCGGCCGAGCAGCAAGGCGTAAGCCAAGGCCCGGAGCAGTATTCCTGCATTGCCGGAAAACCCCGACAAGGTGCCTATGCTTTGGGGCAGATCCTCGGCGCCCATCCAGCGGTATCCATCAGCTTCCTCGGCAACCACTGGCACCGGTAGGTGAGGTAGCAGTCGCTCACCCACTCCCACAGGACCCGCGCCAGGTCCGCCGCCGCCGTGGGGCGTTGCGAAGGTCTTGTGCAAGTTCATGTGCAGTACGTCAAAACCCATATCCCCAGGCTTTACCTTGCCCAAAATGGCATTGAGGTTGGCGCCATCGTAATACAGCAGGCCGCCAGCATCGTGCACGGTGCTGGCGATGGCTTCGATTTGCCGCTCAAAAACACCGCAGGTAGAGGGGTTGGTCATCATCAGTCCCGCAGTCTGTGGGCCAACCTTGCCCTTGAGAGCTTCCAGGTCTACATCGCCCTCGTCGTTAACCGGTACCTCCGTCACCTTATAACCGCACATCACAGCCGTGGCGGGATTGGTGCCATGAGCTGCCGTGGGCACAATGATTTCGGTTCGCTCGTGATCGCCACGGGCTTCGTGATAGGCGCGAATCATGGCCACGCCGGCGAACTCACCCTGGGCACCGGCCATGGGCGCTAAAGACACACCTTTCATGCCGGTGACGTCTTTGAGTATTTCTTGCAGGTCATACATACAGGCCAAGTGACCCTGACTGGCTGCTTCTGGAGCCAATGGGTGACGACCCAGGAATCCCGGCATGCTGGCGGCTTTGTGAGCGCCGCGGGGGTTGTACTTCATCGTGCACGAACCCAACGGGTAGAACGTGGTGTCGATGGCATAATTTTGCTGGGACAGATTGGTGTAATGACGCACGGCCTGCAGCTCGGACACCTCGGGTAAAGCTGGCGCCTGGGTTCTCAGCAAGTCCGCTGGAATGTCAGCCAGGCTGGCGGCGTCAGTGCCGTCTACGCGCTGGGCGCTGGCTCGTCGACCCGGGGCACTGAGCTCAAAGATCGAGCGTCCTTGCACCGCGCGCCGGTTTTGGTTGCTGGATAACTCCGCGGTGTTGTTTTGCAACTCGCTCATGCCGATGCTCCTGTGCTAACTGCCTGCAATGCGTCGCCAAACACACGCACGTATTCATCGAGTTCGGCATCAGTGCGCTTCTCTGTGACGGCGACCAGCAAGCCGCTGGCGGCGTTTGCCACGTCAGCGCCAACAAAATCTGCCATGTTCAAACCCGCCAAAATCCCCTGTTGCATCATGTAGTCGATCACTTGAGAAGACGGCACGGGCAGCGTCAGCGCAAACTCGTGGAAGGTGGGACCAGGGAAAAAGTCCGCAACGCCATCCAGCTCCAGCAAACGCTGACGCAAATCATTGGCCTTGCGGTGACAGTCCAGGGCAGTCTCGCGGATACCCTGAGGCCCCATCAGGCTCATGTAAATGGTCCCGGCAGTGACTAACAAACCCTGGTTGGTGCAGATATTCGAGGTAGCCTTGCCGCGGCGGATGTGCTGTTCACGGGCCTGCAAAGTAAGGGCGTAGCCCACGCGACCTTCCAAGTCTTCCGTGCGACCAATAATGCGTCCGGGCAGTTGCCGCATGAACGCGGCGCGAGCACAAATGAACCCGAAAGAAGGCCCGCCAGAGGCCATGGGTACCCCGAAAGGCTGGCCATCGCCAACGGCAATATCCGCGCCCTGTTGTCCCCATGCCCCCGGCGGCTTCAAGACGCCGAGGCTCATGGGGTTCACCACCGCAATCACCAAAGCGCCCAAGTCTTGGGCCCAGTCGGTTAGGGCGTCAACGGATTCCAAACCGCCAAAAAAGTTGGGTTGCTGAATGATGATGGCGCTGGGGGCCGTATCGCCCGCGGCGGCGCTCAGTTGGGCCGGGTCTATCAGGCCCCTGCTGTTTATGGGCAAGACGTCGATATCAACGTCTTGATTGCGGACAATGTTGCGAGTGGTCTGGGTGTAATGAGGATGAACAGACTGGGCAATCAGCACCCGGCCGTCTTTATTTTTCTTGTTGGCGCGCACGGCCATCAATACCGCTTCGGCCAAACCGCTGGCGCCGTCGTACACGGAGGCATTGGAGACATCCATGCCGGTCAGGGAGGCCATCATGGTTTGGTATTCGTAAATCAGCTGCAAGGTGCCCTGGCTCGCTTCTGCCTGATACGGCGTATAGGCCGTCATGAACTCGCCTCGGGTCGTCAGGTCCCAGACCGCGGAAGGGATATGATGGTCGTAGCTGCCACCACCTAAAAAACAGGTGTAACCCTGATCTTGCTCAGCCCGCTGAGCCATGTACTGGAGCATGGCCATCTCGCTCATGCCTTCGGGCACGTTATCCAGACGATCGCTGATTAGATGCTCAGGAATTTCGTCAAACAGCGCGTCGATTTGATCGACGCCAATCTGGGCCAACATTTCGTCAACATCCGTCTGGGTATGCGGGATAAACGGCATTCACAACTCCAGTTACTGCAGAACAGGGGGCACCCGTTCAACGTTTTGGTCCGCCGCCTTAGTTAGCCAAGTACCCGCAGTATTCCGGCGGCCCAGCTTAAAACGGCTTACTTATTTGGGCGCTTCGGCACGCCAATTACTCTTCGTCGGCACACACCTCGGCATAGCCGTCGGCATCAAGCAGATCCTCCAGGTCCGCCGCATCTGTTGGCGTCAGCTTGAAAAACCAACCATCCCCATAGGGATCTTGATTTACGATTTCTGGGGAATCTGCCAGGTTGTCATTAACTGCACAGACGGTTCCGCCCACCGGTGCATATATGTCGGAAGCTGCCTTCACGGATTCGACTACGCCAGCCTCCTCTTGGGCGGCCACAGTCAAGCCGACCTCTGGGGATTCGATATACACCACATCACCCAGTGCGCTTTGAGCGTGGTCACTGATACCAACAGTGACGGTACCGTCCTCTTCCAATCGCGCCCATTCATGGGTGGCTGCGTATTTCAGTTCTGCTGGGATATCGCTCATGGAACCCTCACTCCTTGCGTTCGACGGAAACCCACCGGCAGCTGCCTATGGCGTTCCCTTTCGCGTTTTATTTTCCGCGAAAGTGCTTGTTTCACCTAACTTTTGTTAGGCCGTTAGTTGACCAGAATTTTACCCTTGCGAACGAAGGGCAGCTTAACCAAGCGTGCGCTTTTCGCCGTGCCGCGAATTTCAACGGTGCAATTTTCACCTGCCGCCGCAGGTACCCGAACCAGACCAATACTGCGCTGTAACGTCGGCGAATAGGTGCCGCTGGTTACCAAGCCCGGGCCCGCATCCGTTTGCACCGGCTGGTCGTGACGCAAAACACCCTTGTCCTCTAACACGATGCCCGTGAGCCGGTGAGAGACCGCATGCCGTTCTTGCTCTAGGGCGTGACGCCCGATAAAGGCCCGCTCAGCAGGCTCCCAAGCCACAGTCCACCCAATGTTGCTTACCAGCGGGGACTGGGTTTCGTCCATGTCTTGACCATAAAGATTCAGCCCGGCTTCCAAGCGCAGGGTATCTCGAGCACCCAGTCCCGCAGGCTTCACACCGGCCGCCAGCAAACTCTGCCAAAGGGCGAGACCCTGATCGGCCGGCAACATTACCTCGACACCGTCCTCACCAGTGTAGCCGGTCCTGCCAATCAACCAATCACCGTGGCTGGCGGCGAAAAAGGGTTTGATGTCCAGGCTCTCCAAATCCGTGGCCGCCAAAAGTTTGGCTATGGCTAGGGGGCCTTGAATTGCCAACATCACTTGGGGTTTGTGTTCGATGCGCATATTCGCCATGGCTTGGCTTTCAAACCACTCCAGCATCTTCTCCCGAGTGGAGGCGTTGACCACGCATCGGTATCCCTTGGCCAAACGATAGACGATGAGATCGTCCAGGATGCCGCCGTGGGCATTCAGCGCCGCACTGTAAAGGGCTTGATTGTTCTGCAGCACGGATACGTCGTTGGCAATCACTTTGCGCAAAAACGCTTCGGCATCAGGCCCATCGATATCAACGATAGTCATGTGGGAGACATCGAACATCCCGGCGTCGCTGCGCACGGCAGTGTGCTCTTCGATTTGGGAGCCGTAGTTTACTGGCATCAGCCAGCCAGCAAAGTCGACCATCTTGCCGCCGGCGGCCAGGTGCGCTTCGTAAATTGGAGTCTTATCTGCCATGAATTCTTCGCCGAAGTGATGAGGCGGGCGCTTACCTGGTCACCCGCAAAGGCCGCCTATTGTAACCAAAGCGCTGGGCTTTGCCGCAAAATCGGCTCAGCCAAGCCTTGCAGGGCTTTCAGGCCGACAGCTCGTGTAGGCCGGTGGCTTCGGCAATCGCCTGGCGCTGCAGCCAGCGACGCCGACCAAACCAACCCACGCCGACGTT
>CAZWQK010000055.1:0-8741 GCA_964635835.1 uncultured Pseudomonadales bacterium | reverse complement strand
TGATGGAAGACCGTGCAACGCTGCGGATTTCCAGCCAGCACATTGCCAACTGGCTTCATCACGGCATCTGCAGTCAGGAACAAGTGCGATCAACCATGGAGCGCATGGCGGCGGTAGTAGACCAGCAGAATGCCGGTGATGCCCTGTATCGCAACATGGCGCCGAACTTCGATGACAGCGTTGCATTCCAAGCGGCTTGCGACCTGATCTTTGCCGGTACCGAACAGCCCAGTGGCTATACCGAGCCGGTTTTGCACGCACGGCGCCGTGAGGCTAAGGCAAAATTCGGTAGCTAACGGATAGTATTCGCACGAAGTAGGTCGATATGCCGAGCCTGGAAGGAAAAGCGCCCTAGTAACCGGCGCCGGGTGCGGCATTACATTCACGCCAGTGCGCAGTTTCGAGTGCTCCGAGCCTATGGACGCTGGCTCCGGGAAAATGCCGGGGCTAATTCTCCAACGCGAAAAGTGGTGAACCTATCTTCCACCATTGGGGTGCAGGGTGGTGCCACCCAACTGGCTTACTCAGCAGGTAAAGCTGCAGTGGTAGGTATCACTAAAACCCTGGCGAAGGAGTGGGGACACTTTAACGTCACCGTCAACGCAGTAGCCTTCGGCGCTATTGAGACCCGGCTAACCAGCCCCTACGAAACCGAACCCAATATCTCCATGGTGAAAGGTCTGCCCCGTAAAGTGGGGTTGAGCCATAAGCAAATTGCCATGGCCAAGCAGGCATCTCCCCTGGGTCGCTTGGGCACGCCGGAAGACGCGGCGAATTCGATATACCTTATGTACACCCCGGAGTCGGACTGGATCACCGGCGGTGTTCGTTCCTGATTTAACCGCTAATGGTCGTGGGGTTGGCTAACACCGCTGGGAATGCGGATGTTGTCCACCATGGCCAGCACATGATCTGGCGCGGGTGCTGTGAAGCGCGAAATCACCATGGCCAGCGTGAAGTTGATCACTGCCCCAACAGTGCCAATACCCTCGGGCGAAATGCCTAACAGCCAGTATTCGGCGCTGTTGGTTTCCGGCGAAACGAATTTAAAGTAGGCGATGTAAGCAAGGCTAAACACCAAGCCTGCAAGCATGCCCACGATGGCGCCTTGCCGGTTCATTCGCTTATCAAATATACCCAGCAAGATGGCTGGGAACAGAGAGGCAGCCGCTAAGCCGAAGGCGAAGGCCACAACCTGTGCCACGAAGCCGGGTGGATCCACGCCCAGATAACCGGCGATGCCGATTGCCGTGACGGCGGCTAATCTCGCGGCAAACAGTTCTTGTTTATCCGTTAGACCACGAGCGAAGGTTTTTTTCAGCAGATCGTGAGATACCGACGTTGAGATGACCAGCAATAGTCCGGCGGCAGTGGATAAAGCCGCTGCCAAGCTGCCTGCTGCCACCAGCGCGATGACCCAGTCCGGAAGCGCCGCGATTTCTGGATTCGCCAACACCATGATGTCCCGGTCTACGTAAACCTCGTTTGCGCTAGCCGTGGGCACATTCACAACAGTTCGTGAACCGTCCGGGCGGCGCTCGGCACTAAAGGACGGTTTGCCCTCGAAGGGCGCGCCTGGGTGGTATTGGATCCGGCCATCCTGATTTTTGTCCTCCCAACCGATCAAGCCAATGTTCTCCCAGCTTTTAAACCAGCTGGCGACATCGCTGTATTGAGTATTGTGTACGGTGTCCACAAAGTTGAGGCGGGCGAAGGCGCCCACGGCAGGCGCGGTGGTGTAGAGCAGGGCGATAAAAACCAGCGCATAGCCAGCAGACTTTCGCGCGTCGGACACCCTGGGCACGGTGAAAAATCGCACGATGACGTGGGGCAGACCTGCGGTACCAATCATCAGCGCCATGGTGATGGCAAAGACATCAATGGTGCTTTTTACGCCCTGAGTATAGGCGGCAAAACCCAGCTCCGTCAGGGTTTGGTCCAGCTTGTCCAGCACCGAAAGTCCGGAACCGTCAGCCACCTCCGCGCCCAGCCCGATCTGCGGAACCGGAATGCCGGTGATCAGCATGGAAATGAAGATGGCGGGCACCAGGTAGGCGAAGATCAGCACGCAATACTGGGCTACCTGGGTGTAGGTGATGCCCTTCATGCCGCCCAGGACCGCATACATAAAGACGATGGCCATGCCGACGATGACGCCCCAGAAAATGGGAATATTCAAAAACTGAGAAAAAACGATACCCACGCCGCGCATTTGTCCGGCCACGTAGGTAAACGAAATCAGGATCAAGCAGATTACAGCAACCACCCGGGCCGTAGTGGAGTAGTAGCGTGTGCCGATGAAGTCCGGCACGGTGAACTGGCCAAACTTGCGCAGATAGGGCGCCAGCAACAAGGCGAGGATCACATAGCCCCCGGTCCAGCCCATCAAATAGACCGCACCGTCATAACCCATGAAGGCGATGATGCCGGCCATCGAGATAAAAGAAGCAGCACTCATCCAATCCGCCGCGGTGGCCATGCCGTTGGCAATGGGGTGAACACCGCCACCGGCCACATAAAACTCATTGGTGGTGCCGGCCCGAGACCAAATGGCGATACCGATGTACAGACCAAAAGACAGAGCCACGAACAAATAAGTGAGCGATTGGGCATCCATGCTAAGACCGTTCCTCGGTAGAGTCGTCCTCATCGGATACCCCGTATCGGCGATCAAGCTTTTGCATCAAATGGATGTACACAAAAATCAGCGCCACAAAAACGTAGATTGCACCCTGTTGGGCCCACCAAAAGCCGAGCTTGAAGCCAAAGAACGGAATTTGATTGAGTTCCTCAACCAACAATATGCCAAAGCCAAAAGATACGATGAACCAAATGCTCATCAGCACGCCGAGAATGCGCAGGTTGGCTTTCCAGTAGCCCCGGTTGTCTTGTCGCAAAACTATCCCCCCTCTGAAGAAGCAAATACTGCCCTAAGCGCCGACGCGATGACAGGTCTGCCGGTGGTTGGCGTTGGGGATTAATCCTTGGCCTCGCTAGTATCAGTTCAGTCAACCTTGTAGCCTCTGCGCTTGGTAATTTTTGGTGTGCGTTATGTCCTCAGCTTTCGATCTGGAATTCCCCAAAGCCCCGGTCCAACCCATTCGCCCAGCCGCCACTGTCATCGTGGTTCGCGAGGCGGACAGTAGCTATGAAATTTTCATGTTGAAGCGCACTTCAAAAGCCAGCTTCGCGTCGGGCATGTACGTTTTTCCGGGCGGCCGAGTGGATCCGGACGATCACCTGCATGCCTACGACAACTATCGCCACGGACCCACGGAAGGTCAGCAGCCCCAGGTCGCGGCCTTAGGCGCAGAGTGGCGAGGATTTTGGATCGCCTGCATTCGCGAAACCTTCGAGGAGGCAGGACTGATGTTGGCCTATACCGCCGAGGGCGAGTTGGTGTCCTTTGCCGATCCAGCGGTGCAAGCGCGCTTTTCTCAGTACCGCGAACCTCTGCATGATGGCAGCCTGTCCCTGCTGGATATTTGCCGCCAGGAAAACCTGAAGCTGGCTGTAGACCACATTCATTTTTACAACCGCTTCATCACACCCCTGGGTCGCCCGAGACGATTTGATACCCGGTTTTTCATCGCGGCGGCGCCGGAAAGCCAACGCGGTAGCCATGACGAGCAAGAAACAGTCGACAGTATCTGGATTACCCCTCAACAAGCGCTGGAACGTCATGCGGCAAAAGAGTTTGATTTGATGAACGTGACTCGCATTCAGCTTGAAGCCTTGGCCCAGTCGCCAGACAAAGCCGCATTGCTCGATATGTCCGTGAACCAGCAGCACTTCCCCACCCAGCGGCCAGTGCTGCCAAAGCAAAAGTAACGACAGGTTAGGCTATGGCACAGGACGTCAACATCTTGGATCGGGTCTTCCGACCAAACCCCAATCCGGGCCGGGATTTCTAGCGCCTTGGCCAGTGACTCTTCCGCTTCGGAGTTGATCGCCGACACCCCCAGACTGGGAACGTTGGGCTGGAACGACTTTTTTGCTGGCCAACTGCCCGGTCTTGAACAGGATCTGGTGAGCACTGGCTCCTCGCAGGCTCGGGTGGTGCGGGTTGTCGGCGTGGAGCGCACGGGCCTAACCATTGCCCCCAGTACCGGGTTACGCACGGCTCAGGTGCCCGTCAGCGGTCGCTGGTTTCGGGGCGATGAAGCCACTCGGCCCACTGTTGGTGATTGGGTGGTCGTGGACGTCGAGACCGGGTCCTTGCTGCAAATGTTCGAGCGGCGAAGTTTAATCCAGCGCATCAACCCGTTAGGCGCCCTGCAGCTCATTGCAGCTAATGTGGATACGGCGTTAATCGTCACATCCTGCAACGCGGATTTTAGCCCCGAGCGCCTTGAGCGATATTTGTCCGTGGTGCTGGAGGCCGGCATTGAACCGGTGTTGGTGCTGACGAAAACAGATCTGTCGGATCAGGTGGACGCCTTTGCAGTGGTTTTGGCCGAGCGCTTTCCGGATGTGGCGCGAGTTTTACTCAATGCCCTGAGCGCCGCTGCCGTGCAAGCCTTGTCGCCGTGGTGTGGTCCAGGTCAGACATTGGCGCTGCTGGGCTCCTCCGGCGTTGGCAAGTCGTCTTTGGTTAACACGCTGCTTGGCCACCAGGTTCAGCTCACCGCGGCCATTCGTGAAGAGGACGCCAAGGGACGCCACACGACCACCAATCGAACCCTGCACCAGCTGCCCTCGGGCGGCGTAATCCTCGACAGTCCGGGTATGCGGGAGCTGCAGCTTGCCGAGGCTGAAGAGGGTTTGGATCAATTGTTCGCAGACCTGGAAACGCTTGCGGGTTCCTGCCGCTTTAGCGATTGCGCCCATGGTACCGAGCCCGGCTGCGAGGTGGTGGCCGCCTTGAATTCGGGGGCACTGGATCCCGAACGCCTGCAGAGCTACCAGGCACTAAAAGCCGAAGAAGCACGAAATCGACAATCCCTGGCTCAGCGCCGCAGCCGGGATCGTGCTTTCGGTAAAAAAGTTCGCTCGGCAATGAAAACCAAGATGAAAACGCGAAAGACCCCGCGTTCGGCTGAGGATGACGCCCCCCCGCTCTAGGCTGGCGGCAGAATCGACTGCTGAACGCCGTGCGGGGGCTTTTTGGACCCGAGCTGCCAAGTCTGTTGAGGACATCGACAGCGTTGCTTAAAGCTCCTAAAGTTGGGGGGCGCGCCGTGGGGTGGGTTTGCCACCACGATTATTGTTCTTGGTTCACGAGGTATATGTGGCGAATCTAGTCGCACCGAAAGTTCAGCAGCAAGCTGTCTCAGTAACACGCAAGATGTCTGCATCTCTGCCGGGTCTGCGGGAGATTGCCGCTCAGCGAGGGCTCAAAGTGCATCACTTGGGTGCAGGCTACCCGCACCCTGAGGTAACGGATCCCCGCGGTTTTCTGGATCATCAGCAGGCCTACTTTGACTTTCTGAAGGAGGGTGAAGGCCTGAATGACCCCAGCGTTCTGCCGGAGTATCTGCGCGAGGCGTATTCTTATACCGACACGCTAGGTCCGGTGTCTGCCCGACGAACCTTTGCCAGCGTCTACGGTAAAGACTGGAACTTAACCCTGGACCCAGAAAAGCTGATTCCCACCGTTGGCGCATCCGGCGGTATTAACCTGATTTGTTCCATGTTCGAGCATCCGGGACAGCCCGTGGCCTACATCACCGACGCACCAACCTACGCAGGGTTTACCGCGCGGGTGGCTTTGTGTCAGCACGCGACAATTTTTAGCGTGGATATGGACGGCGAAGGCCCCGTGCCCGATGTGATGCGCGCACAGATTCGAGCGGCGCGAGAACAAGGATACTTTGTGCCGTTTTATTACACGGTGCCAGACGGCCACAATCCCGGTGGGTTTTCTTTCACTCAGAGCCGGCGCGAGGCCATTCTTCAGGTGGCTCGGGAAGAGGGTACTTTGATTGTCGAGGACGCCCCCTACCTATACATCAACTTTGCAGCGCCAGAAGATCGGGCCAAGCCGTTTTTTAGTATGGCCCCGGATCAGACTGTGCACTTGTTTACCGGCTCTAAAATAGGTTTCCCCGGGCCGCGAGTGGGCTTTCTTTACAGCGAGGCGGAGCTTGAAATTGCGGACGGGAAGAAGGTGCCTTTGTCCGAATTGGCGCTGGTGGAATCTAGCAGCGAGCTGCTGTTTCACAGTCCCGGAGCTTTGCGCGGTTTTGAGGCCCTGCTCCATGAGCGTGACGACACCGGCGGCTTTGTTGAGCGCCAAAGTATCTGGCCTTTGGCCGAAGAGAAGTTGGTGGTCTATCGAGAGAACCGGCAAATTTTGCTTGAGGTGCTAGAGCGCGAACTGGGCAACCTTAAAGACCTGTTCAGCTGGACCCATCCCCAGGGCGGCTTTTTTACCGTATTCACCTTTCTCAACGCCGGCCCAGGCAAGCCGGTACGTACCGACGATGCCATGATCGAAGCCATGGTGATGGATCATGGGTTAGTGGTAATTCCCATGTACGATTTTTATCCGTTGGATGCTCGCAAGCGCGATCCCGGTGCCGGTATGAATCAGCTGCGGTTGAGCTTTTGTTTTAGCGAGAGCGCGGGCCAGCAGCGTCGTGACGATATGCGCGAAGCGGTAGAAGCCTTTTGTCAGGCGGTTAAGTCCCTGGTTGGCATCCACTGAGGAAATTGCCCTGGGGCTTGCTTGGCTAGGCAGCAGTTTTTGCTAGCCAAGGCGCTGACGGTGTTCAACCTTGGTGCAAAGGTCCGCAACGCAGTCCAGACCGGCTGCTTCAGCAAGCAGCAGCGCTTCCGCGTTGATTACCCCAAGCTGCAGCCACAAACCCTTGGCGCCGATGGCGATGGCGCTTTGGGCAATTGGCAAGACCGCCTCGGATTGGCGAAAAACATCCACCAAATCTACTTGGCCGGGAATCTCCTCTAAACTGGCATAGCAGGGCGCGCCAAGAATTGTCTCTTCGGCTGGATTAACTGGGATCACCTCGTACCCCACCTTTTGCAGGTAGCTGGCGACGCCATAGCTGGGTCGTGCAGGGTTACTCGACAGACCCACAATGGCAATTCGCTGAGCCTCCAGGCAGCGCCAAATGTTCTCCGGGTTCTGCCATCGACCGTGGGTTTGCTGAAACATTGGGCTGCAGGTGTTCGCTGAGCAGGTGAGCTAATTGAAGGACGGAATGGTGAGGTTCCGCTGCGCTAAAAAATCCGGGTTGTACAAACGAGACTGATACTTACTGCCGCCATCACACAGGATGGTCACGATGGTGTGCCCCGGCCCCATTTGTTTGGCCACTTTCACCGCCGCTTCCAGATTAACCCCGGAACTGGAACCAAAGAACCAGCCTTCCTGATGCAGCAGCCGATACACCATGTCCACCATTTCCTGATCGTCCACCTGCACCGCGTCATCAATGGTTGCTGTGGCCAGGTTGTCGGTGATCCGGGAGTTGCCGATGCCCTCAGTCATAGAGGGGCCGGGAGTCATCACCGCCTCGCCGGTGGTGACCCAGTTATACAAGGCGCTGCCCAGCGTGTCCGCCAGGACAATTTTGACCTCCGGATTTTGTTCTTTCAGATAGGCAGAGGTGCCCGCCAGGGTGCCTCCGGTACCTACTGAGCAGGTAAAGGCGTCAACGCCGCCATCGGTTTGCTGCCAAATTTCTGGGCCAGTGGACTCGTAGTGGGCAAGGCTATTTGCCGTATTGTCGAACTGGTTCGCCCAAACAGCGTTGTCTAAAGTTTGCGCAAAGCGGCCAGCCTGCTTCTGGAAGTTCTCGTCATTCGCGTAGGGAACCGTGGGCACCACGCGCACCTCGGCGCCAAGGGTGCGCAGCAGGTCGACCTTTTCCTGGGACTGGTTGTCGGGCATGTAAATGATGGTTTTATAGCCCCGATTGTTGCAAACGTGAGCAAGGCCAATGCCCGTGTTGCCCGCAGTGCCCTCAACCACGGTGCCGCCGGGCCGTAAGGAGCCGTTCTTTTCTGCCTCTTGGACCATCCACAAGGCCGCCCGGTCTTTTACCGAACCGCCAGGATTCATAAACTCGGCTTTACCCAGAATCTCGCAGCCGGTTTCTTCCGACAGGCAATTGATTCGAATAAGCGGGGTGTTGCCGATGGAGTTGACCAGGCCGTTAACAATAGACATACGTACACCTTTTAAAAACAAGTGGCATGTTAGAGGTGCCAGCAGCCTCGGGCAAATGATACGAAAAAAGTCGCCTCCGATGGTTATCTGATTCGTCGATGCGTAGTCTTAGCGACACGGAATCTGCTGAAATCAGAACGGGGTGAAGGGTGCTATGAGCCATGAATTAAGTGAATCACAGCAAGCCAGAGCAGAGGCTTTTGGGCTCGACGTTGAGAAAGTTAACGCGCTTGTTGCGCGGGGGGCTAAAGAAGTCGAGGCGGGTCTATTGCCCGCAGCTCAGCTGGCCATGGCCCGTGAGGGTGAGGTGGTCTTTCAGTACGAATACGGTAACGCGCAACCAGATTCCCTGACCTGCATTTTTTCTGCCACCAAGGCCATTACGTCGTCGGCGGCTTGGCTGCTGTTTCAACAGGGCAAGCTGGACGAGGCCGAGCGGGTGGTGGACATCGTTCCTGAATTTGACACCCAGGAAAAAGATCAGGTGACCGTGGGTCAGCTACCGCACGGCCTCGCGGTCTCGCCGGATGGTTCATTGGTGTACGTGCCCAACAGATCCACGGACGGCACTATCTCAGTCATCGACGTGGAGACGAACACCGTCGTG
>CAZWQK010000054.1:7036-8921 GCA_964635835.1 uncultured Pseudomonadales bacterium | reverse complement strand
ACCGGCAGCCCGTCGGTCATGCCCGCTTCGTGCAGGACTTCCAGCGCCGCTGTCTCATCAGCGGCGTGCATTCGGTCACTCATGTTTCAATCGCTCGATGATCTGCGGCGCCAAGCGCTCCGCTACCGCTTTAAGGTGACTTTGCCCTGTTCCCGCCAGCGGATGGGGCAGCTGCACACGCGGCACATCGGGCATGCCCAGACTTTGTGCAGTGAAATTCCCTTGAGGCCAAAAATCTTCGGTCACCAGGGCCACCGAAGGCAGCCCGAGTCTTGCTGTATTGATGCCGTCACGCACGGTGCCGGTAGTACAGCTGCCTCAGTGCCCGTAGGCGGCGATTACTGCATGGCATTGAGATTTGATTTCATCCAACATCGCCTGGGGCGCGGGGATGGACGCATTGCCTTTATTCCACAGACGTATATCAACGCCTTGCACTAACTTTTTCAGTTCGTCGCCAATGTGCCTCAAAAAGTTCTCAGAGTCGGGAAAGCCGTTGGCCAGCAGTCCAACCACCGGGGCTCCGTCTGAGGCAAGATCAATGCCTAGGGTGTAGGGGTCTGCGGGGACCGAGCACTCACCGCGCGGGCTGTGAAATTCAATCATGGGACGCGCTCTCCTGTTTTGCAGCCAGTGGATAAGTTACACCCAGCGAGACAGAATACAAATCGTTGCGGGGCCGAGCTGATGAACCGGCACGAGGGCGCCAGAGTTGACTTTTCAGCATGTCCCTCACCCGCCACGGCCCAGCAGCAATCATTTTCCTTCTGGGCAAGCACAACAACCTCGCCATTTCCCGACACTGAAATCGTGAACTGAATGGGCGCGCAACAAAGGTTTCCCTTTTTTGCACTGGCCCGCGAGTTCGCCACCGATCGTGGATTCGGCTATGGTCTGGCCCGGCGACAACACGAGCCCATCGCCGTCGTATCCACGGGTTCGCCCAACCGGAGTAAATTCATGGCCATAAAAATTGAACAGGTTCTACCATACCCGCCCGCCGATGTTTGGCGCATTGTGGGTGATCCTGGCCGAGTAGATTGGGTTCCTGGGGTTGAGTCAGCAGAATTCGATGGAGAGATCCGGCGCTTCAAGATGGCAGGCGCCGGCGGCCTGGCCGAGCGCATCAATGAACGTGATGACCATCGCATGTATTTAGAATACTCCGTGGTGGAATCAACTCCGCCGCTGCAATCTCATTTGGCTAGCATTACCCTTAAGCCACACGCGGACGGCACCTTATTTCTCTGGCAGACAACGGTTGAGCCTGTTGAAGTGGAACCTTTTATCGCTGCAGGAATGAAGGGCAGCTTGGCGCAGCTGGCGAATATTTTGGCAGAGCCGACTACCGACTAAGGTTGTGACCGCCCGCTGAATCCACTGCATCGAGAATCCTATGGCTAGGATGGGGCGTTCCGGACAAGCGCAGCATCATCCTGGACAGCTCTGCAAATCGAGGAATTTTCATGGACGATGGCGAAGTCACCATCGATGGCATCAAGGCCGACCTCGCGGCAGATCAAGGCTTTACCGATGAAAGGGTGCGCTGTGAAATTTACGTTCGCAACTTTCGGCATAAACAGTTTGTACAAGCGGAATACGATGCCCTGGGCAACGGCGCCTGTGGCAGCCTGGACCCAGCATCCGTGTCGTTTTTCTGAGTTTTACCTCAACTGCCCCAGCCCAAGCTCCCAGCGGCCTAGGGTGCGGCCCCCTGTACATTGATCAGCCCTGGTGCCACGGTTTCCTGGCCGGGCCCGGGGTTCAAGGGAATCAGCTGGCTCGCCAACAGCGACAGCAGCGCAAACCCCGCGCCTAGGTAAAAAACCAAGGCGTGGGACCACATCCAAACCAGCCCTAAGGCTGCTGGAATCACAATGGCGGC
>CAZWQK010000054.1:0-7026 GCA_964635835.1 uncultured Pseudomonadales bacterium | reverse complement strand
GCGGCGATATGGCTGATGGTAAACGAAACCCCAGCGGTGCTCGCCATATCCTTGGGATCAGCGATCTTTTGGAAGTACGTGCTGATGGCAATGGCCATGGCAAAGAACATATGGTCGATCACATAGAGCGCCGCAGCCAGCGTCGCGTTGTCCACCAGGCCGTATGCGATAAACACGAAGATCAGCCCGACATACTCGATGGTTAACGCTCGGCGTTCGCCGATGCGGTGAATCAGCACGCCTATGCGCTCAGCAAAAAACCAGTTGAAAGCGTAATTGATTAAAAACAACAGCGTGACCTCAGAGGCGCTATAGCCAAACTTCTCCACCATCAAAAATGCCGCAAACACCACGAAGATCTGCCGGCGCGCCCCGGACAAGAACGTCAGCAGGTAATACAGCCAATAACGTCGCCGCAGCACCAGGGTCTTGTGCTGGGCGGTCTTTGCCGGAAAGTGAGGGAAACCGAGCCACATAATGACCGCCAGTACACAACACAGGCCGCCGGCCAGTGCAAAGTTCCACAAGAAGCTCAGTTCGAACAGCTCCAGCAGGGCCCACAGAACACCGTAAACAACCAATGACGTGATGGAGCCTACGGCAATGAGTCGACCTAGCACTTGGGGTGCCTCGTCTTTGCTTAGCCACTGTAAGCTCAGCGACTGCTTGATGGCCTCAAAGTAGTGAAACCCGATACTCATCAGCACCGTGGTGAAGTAAAGGCCATATTCTGTTGGAAACAATCCCGTCAGAGCCACGCCCAAACCCAGCAGCGCCAACGAAAACACCGCGAAGGTTTGTTCTTTGATGATTAGAAGCACAAAGATCACGGTAAAAGACAAAAAGCCCGGCACCTCGCGCAGGCTTTGCAGAACGCCAATTTCCACGCCGGTAAAGGCCGCCCGCTCCACCGCAAAATTATTTAACAGCGCCGACCAAGTGTTAAAGGCCAACGGCATGGCTACGGACATTAATACCAGCAGTGTAATGGGCGTACGCCAGCGCGCAGCATTTTGCATAAGGGCCTCAGCCAATCTCGGTTGCGACGGCTAAGACTAACCTTAATTCGACCTTTGTGAATGCAACTTTTTGTCGCCACAGAATGCGGCTATCCATCAAGGGTTGCCGGAGAGGACTTTGCTCGGTGGGTTGTGGCCATTAGTCATCTGAGGTGGGGGCCAACGATGCACTGCTGCGTAATTGAAGCAAAAAGCTACCGTGAGCAAGCAGCGCTCCTGCGCCGTCGTGTACCTGGGTGGTAAGACTCATCACCCGTTTACTCTGACTGACGACGGTGGCTTGAGTCAGTAGTGTGCTATCGCCCGGTGCGCCTTTGACAAAGGTGATGTTGCCGTTGGTGGTAACGCCGAGGACCCGGCGGGAGGCGCAGGCGTATGCACAGGCAGTATCCATAAGCGCATAGCAGACGCTGCCGTGGATGAACCCTGCCCATTTAGCCAACCGGGATCCACCTCTCCGCGCAGTTGGCATACACCGTTGGCGGCTTCCAGGACCTCAAAACCAAAACGCTGTCGTATCGTCTCATCGCTGAGAATAAACTGCTGGACAAAGGGTTCGATCACGGCTGGGCTTCCTCAGTGGGCAAGCGCAAAACAGTCGCTGAAAAAGTAACAGTTTGCTACTGCTTCGATTTTCTACAGATTCGCTTAACGCTGGGTCAAGGCCCCTGAAAATGCACGCAAAATGGGTTTAGCAATGAACTGCAGCACCGTGCGCTTGGCGGTTCGAATATCTACCGTGGCCGTCATGCCCGGTTTCAGCGCCAAGTCAGCAAATTTCGGATCAGCGGCTTTGGCCTGAAGATCGACTCGCGCCCTCGCTTGATAGTAGGTAGCCGACGAGCCGTCCTCAGCTTGCTCGGTCAGGGTATCCGAACTCAAATAAATCAGCTCACCGCTGAGCTTGCCGTAGATGGTGGCGTCAAAGGCATCAAGGCTGATATCTACGGGCAGCCCCAGCTCCAGTTGGCCGATGTCCATGGGTTTGATTTTTACCTCAACCAGCAGTTCGCTTTCAGTGGGCGAAATTTGCATCAGCTCGTCACCGGGGCGCATCACGCCCCCTAGGGTATTGATTTTGAGGTACTTTACGATTCCGGCCACCGGTGCGCGCACGTCGGTGTGCGCGTAGACGTCTACCAGTTCCTTGGCCCGCTGCTCTGCCATGGCCAGCTCGGTTTCCAGCTTTGCGCTCTCCTCCAGCGCTTCTCTCAGGTATTCGTTTTTTGCATCCAGCACGAGATTTTGCGCGTCGGTTACTCGAGCCTTGGCATTCATCACATCC
The DNA here is from genome assembly GCA_964635835.1 of uncultured Pseudomonadales bacterium. Taxonomy (GTDB): domain Bacteria; phylum Pseudomonadota; class Gammaproteobacteria; order Pseudomonadales; family Azotimanducaceae; genus UBA4421. The sequence continues at coordinate 4,722 of CAZWQK010000054.1, read as the reverse complement.
AGCATGCTCACGTCCCGATTAGCGTACAGATCCTCATTAATGGTCAGCTGCTCTTGGGCCAACACCAGATTGGATTCCAGCAACGCCAGCTTCTCCTCAAGCGCCCGGCGCTTTTGCTCATAGAGTTTTTGCTGGGATTGAATAAAGGTTGGGTACAGATAATCGGGTTCATCAAAGGTCGGCGGCACCTGCTGGGCCTCGGCCTGAGCTCGGGCAAGGGCAATTTTAAACCCGGCTACCCGGGCCCGGCCCTCTTCCAGGGAGGCCTCGGCGCGCTCTTTTTCAAGAATAGCCAGTCGTTGGTCCTGAGCAATCTGCTGTCCCTCCTCAACAAAGAGGCGCGCTAAAACGCCGCCATCGACAACTTGCACAACCTGATTGCGCGCAGTGGGGATCATTTGACCTGACGCGCGCACGGATTGGTCGATCTCGAAATATGCGGCCCAGAGGAAAAATGTAACCAGCCCTATAGTTAGAAACAGGGTCATGGACGACCACCAGGGCCGCTCCGCTAAATCGCTTTGGCCGATATAAACGTCGTGATCGCTTAATACCAGTTGAGTCGATCCCGCCTGGCCTTGATTTAATGGTTGCATCTCACCCATCGCGGTCCTCCCGGGAATCTGAAGCAGCGCCGGTTTCGGCTTGGTTCTGTAAATTTTGTGCTCGATTTGGTTGGGGGCCCGGCTGCTTGGAAAGCTGGGCTAACACTGCGTCCTTGGGACCGTCGGCAACGATTTTTTTGCCCGCTATGACAATGATTCGATCCACTAAGGCCAGCAAATCCGGTTTATGGGTCACTAAAAATAGCGTTTGCTCTGGCCCCAGTCGGTCCTTGAGTGCCTGAATAATCGTTTGTTCCAGCGCTCGGTCCATGGAGGCCGTGGGCTCATCCAGCAGCCAGACCTTGGGGTCACGCAAGAAGGCCCGAGTCAGGTTCACTAACTGGCGCTGGCCGCCGGACAGGCCGGTTCCGCCCTCATAGATTTCCTGCATGAGCCCCTTGGGATGAGGTGAGACAACCATTTGCAGCAACCCAGTTGCTTTTGCCACCTCGAGTATCGCGGAGTCTCCAGGGTCCAGCAGCCCAAGGGTTAGATTCTCTCGGAGCGTGCCAGAAAACAGCCGCCCGTCCTGCTGCACAAACCCTGTATTCTCTGCCAACACGGGCTTGGAGATTTGTCCAAGATCAATGCCGTCCAACAGCACCCGGCCCTCTTGTGGTTTGTACATGCCAGACAACAGCCTTAAAAACGTCGTCTTGCCGGAACCTACCGGACCCAAGATGGCTATCTTCTCCCCAGCCCGGACCGTCAGATTAGGCACCTGGAGAGCGAGGGTTTCCTTATAAGAAGCGCTAATGTTCTCAAAGACGTAGTTGCCCTGGATACGCTCTGGCGCGATGGGTTGTTCGCCATCGTGATCATTTTTCAGGGCCCAAAGAGCGTCCAGCCCCTTAAGCGCCGCCTTGGATTGGCCCCATTGGATGAGCAGCCCCGGCACCATCATCACCGGCGCCATAATTCTGCCTGACAAAATCGAGCAGGCGATCAAAGCACCCAGGGTCAGTTCACCGGCCGACGCTAACTGGGCACCGAAGAATATGATGCCAACATAGGAGACCTGTTGCAGACTGCCCAATAGCAGCTTGGACTGCTCAGATATGTCTCGATTGTGCATTTCATGGACCCGAGCATCATCCGTGGTCTGCATCCAGCGTGATAGCAGCCGCCAGCCCCCTTGGCCGGATTTGACGGTTTCGGCGCCTTCCACAGCCTCAACCAGCAAACCCGTTTTAAGATTAACGGCTTTATCAACATTATTAGAAAGGGCCTCGACCCGGTTTTTGTAGGACAGGCCAATGCTTAAACAAAGAACAAAAACACTCAGGGGTATAAGCGCAACGGATCCAGCGATAGCTGCGATGATACCGGCATAGAGCAGAACAAATGGCGCATCAACAAATAAGTGACTGGTGGCCGACGAGAGAAAATTTCGCACGGTCTCGTAGCCGCGCATTTGTGAGGCAAAGGATCCGACGCTGGACGGCAGTTGGTCTAGGTGTACCGACAAAAACTGCATAAACGTCGATCTGGCCAGCCGCTGATCTACGACGTTGATCAAACGGTTATACAGCCGATGCCGAACCATTTTGGTAATAAGTTCGTAGGTTACCGAGATAGCAACACCCAAGGTCAGTACCCAAAGAGTATTAAGAGCGCCAGTTGGCACCACGCGGTCGTAAACCAGCATGGTGTAAAAGGACGTGGCCAGAGCCACGGTGTTAACCACGAAGCCCGCCAAGATAATCTCAGTGAGTATTTTCTTGTGCGAGAACACTTCGGTTCGGATGAGTTCGTATACCGGTGATTGACTGGCCTGAAAAATCTTCGCAAGAGAGATCTTGACAAAGAGCGAGCCCTGCAGATCCTCGACCACGTGCTCGAGCCAGGTTTGCTCCTCCGCGAACCAGGTCTCCACTACCCACTGGCCAAGAGCATTTTGACCACGCAGAACACTGAAACCCTCTTCCGCTGACCAGCTCAGCAGCGGCATATTTGAGGGCTCTGGCTGTTTTATCCACTCAGCTTTGGGGCTTCCCAATCGCCGGGTAAGGGCTGCGATCCCCTTTTTCAGTTTTCGGGGGGTTAGCTGTCCCTTATCCAGCCGCGACAGCGCTTCCTGTAAATCCAGTATGTCTACCGGATTTTGCTGCAGACGCGCGATTCGCTGCAGGCACATCAACAGCTGGATCTCTGGCGTCGCATTCAAACCGGAGGAAGCGTCAGTGTCGCTGTTGACCTGGTCGCTGGATCCGCTGCCTTCTGTTGTTTCGCTGGAACTCATGAACTACCGCCTTTTGACCTTTTTGCGTTTTCGCGTTTTCGCGTCTTTCATTGGTCCAAATCTTCCAAGTCTCACGACCTGGTGCGCTCGGGCTCGCAAAGATTCGATGTCACCCTTGTTGGGCGGCTGAGATTTAATTGGAATCCGACAGGCCAGACGCCGCCGCCACGACCAAAGGTAGTATTAATGGGATAAACGGCATAATCGCTCGGGAATAGGAAGGAATGTGTGACGTATCACACGCCAGAACCAGGTCTCAGGGACAACTCCGGGCGCTTGTAGCGCGGTAGGAATCGGCACTCTTGTTGGCGCTGCCGAGACCTGTGTCCGGCAGCGTCGACGCCGCTGGGAGACAAGCGGCACGATGGAAGATCACTTTATTCGGGCAGACCCAGTACCCGTTTGGCGATGCTGTTGAGCTGCACTTCCGACGTGCCGCCTGCGATGCTGCTGGCTTTGGAACGAAGCCACGCACGGGTGGTATCAAGCTCCTTCGCATCGAATCCGTCACCGGTCCAGCCGACGGACTGGGTACCCATCACTGAAAGCAGCAGGTCGTACTTACCAATGTTTTGCTCGCTAGCGTAGTACTTAAACATGGACGACGTGGCTCCTGGTGCGCTACCTGTCGCTGACTCTTCAACACTGCGCCGCGTGGTAAGACCGAAGGCGCGGTCGTTCATGCGATGAGCAAGGATTTTGTCACGCAGCTGGAAATCTGCGATTTTGCCGCTTTCGTCCGCACCCAAGTATTGCAGGGCGTATTCCTCTAACGACGTGGTTTTTTGTTCGCCGCCGATACCTCCGATCATGGACCGCTCGTGCTGCAACAAGCGCTTACCAACCGTCCACCCCTTGTTTAATTCGTAGACCAAATTGGCCTTGGGCACCCGAACGTTATCAAGAAAGGTCTCGCAAAACGGCGACAGGCCGCTGATAAGCTTGATGGGCTTCACCGACACCCCTGGTGTGGTCATATCGAACAACACGAAAGAGATTCCTTCGTGCTTGGGCGCGTCAAAATCCGTTCGTACCAAGCAAAACATCCAATCCGCGTGATTTGCGCCCGAGGTCCAGATTTTCTGGCCATTGACGATAAAGTCGTCACCATCTTCCACCGCTGACGTGCGCAGGCTTGCCAGGTCCGATCCTGAACCGGGCTCGCTATAGCCCTGGCACCACCAAATGTCGCCTCGAGCAATCTTCGGTAGATGCTCTTGTTTTTGGGCGTCGGTGCCGTATTCCAGTAACGCCGGGCCGATCATGCTCAAGCCCATGCCCACTAAGGGCGGCCGCGCGTTAATGCGGCCCATCTCCCCTCTCAATACTGAGTTTTCGTCTTTGTTGAGTCCTGCCCCGCCGAACTCCTTGGGCCAGGTCGGGACGGTAAAACCTCGTTCAACGCAGCGTTCTAGCCACACCTGAGTTTCCGGGTTGCTGTAGGTTGCGTTCCGGCCACCAGACGGCCGTTCATTGCCAACCATTGGTGTGCGCATGGATGCTGGACAGTTTTCGTCCAGCCAGCCGCGTACCTCGTCGCGAAATCCGTCTAAGTTTTGCATCCAATCTCCCTTATTACTCGGTGGTGGTCTGCTGCGGTCTTGACCAGACGCTTTTGCAGCGCCTCTCCCGGCAAGCCTAGTCTGTTAGCTTGCACACATTACAACAAATTGCGGCGGTTGCCGACAGGGTTTAGGTTGCGTCCACCTTGAACCGACCGCCAGACCGGACGCGACTTAACTTGCCACTCGGCGTCACCTGGGTTTGAATCAGCTGGCATTCGATTCAGTGTCCACGTATCGTTTATCACTACCGCTATCACCTTGGAACTACCCGTGCCCGGAGCAGATCTAAAAAAGGCTGGCCTCAAGGTCA
>CAZWQK010000053.1:0-9030 GCA_964635835.1 uncultured Pseudomonadales bacterium | reverse complement strand
CATACTCGGTACCGGCTTTTCCAAGAACTCGCACAGGGGTTCCCAGCCGTCACCAGGGCGATACACCAGCAGCTGCTCAGGAGGAACGCTATCGATAACGGCCTGATTGTGGCGCTCATAACACGCGATCACGTGATCTTGATCCTCCATGCGGTTATCAAATACCCGGCTCCAAATTACTTCATCTCCCATTAACGCTCGCTCAATCATTTCCTCATCGCCGCGATCGTGGCCGTCGGCTAGAGCCCTCGAAGACAGCTTCCAAATGGTGTTCATCACGCTGGCATACCACTGCTCAGAGTCGCGGAGCGTTAGAATGACTTTGGCATTGGGGTAAGCCAGACGCAGCTCGCGCCAAAAGTTGGCACTGGGCCAATCTACCGTTGCGCGATAGCCTTGGTACAGGTCCACCCAATCAATGGTTTCTCCTCGCGCTGCCTTACGCCACTGGGCCACATGGCCCTCGTTAAGCAGTACCTCCATCATGTGGTAGCACTTGTCGTAGCCCAAAGCCTCCAATGCAAACTTCAATGACAGGGTTCCGGTTCGACCAAACCCTGCACCTAGCACTTCTATTGCCACTACAGCCTCCTCCCCTCATGTTAAGTGTCTGGCGTTTCATCCCCAGCGCCGCTTAGCTGCTAATGCGCCTTAGCAACACGGCACCGGCTCTGAACCATCGTCTAAGGTCCGATGCTTTTAGCCTCAATCCTAATTCTCGCGATCCCAGTTCTCGCGGTCCTAGTTCTCTAGATCCCGAGCCGGTAGACCCGACTGGCCGTCTCTAAGAACAGCGCATCCTGGTCTGCGGCGGAAAAACGCCGGGCTAATTTCTTAAACGCATTCCAAAGCACATGATACGAGCAACTTTGCCGATCAACGGGAAAGTTACTCTCAAACATGCAGCGCTGTGGCCCAAAATGCTCAATGGCCCACAAATGGTAGGGCCCTGTTTTCTCCACAAGCTCATCTGAAGAGGCCGGCGTATCGCGTTTGTACCAGCCAAACCCGTTAATGGGCATGGCAATTCCGCCTAGCTTGGCGTACACGTTTGGGCATTGAGCCAGGGCTTTGAACTGATGCTGCCACTCAGTGTAAATCTGCTGCTGCTTGCCCGCGTAGGGACCAATACCCAATGGGCCGCAAAAATGGTCTGCAATGATTGTGAGGGATGGGAAGTCTTGGGCTAACTCCGTCAGCTCGGCAAGCTGTGGGTGATAAACCCATGCATCAAAACTCAGACCCCGCTGCTGCAGCTGAGCCACGCCGCGACGAAATTGCTGGTCCCGGAGCAAATGCCGGGGCGGATTGGTGTGGGAGTTACGCACAGCGTCGCTGGAGTCCCAGCCTGCAGCGTGTCGAATGCCCCGAAACCGCGGCGACAAGGCCATGTGTGCATCCAGTATCGGCCCCACCGCGTCGCCCAAAGACAAATCCGCGTAGCCGACAATACCTGCGCAGGCGCGGGCTGGACCATAGTTCCCGGAAGCGGACATGGCGGCAACGCCGTTGATGAATTCGGTTTCCCCCAGCGGTGCCTCGGCTACCGGCCCGTCGGCCCGGTACATGGCATTACACTCCATAAATACCGTACTGACCACGTTATGACCGTCACCTATATCAGCCAGCAACTCTGGCAACAGATAGGGATTTTGTGCGTCATCCCACAGGTGATGGTGTGGGTCGCAAATGGGGCGCTGCGGATCCAAGATCGGCTCTCGGAGCTGGGCCAGCCATACGTCCTGGGCCTGTTTAGAAGTCATCAGTAAACGACTACAGAACGGATACTCTCGCCTGCGTGCATTAGATCAAATCCTTGGTTGATGTTTTCCAAGGTCAGCTGGTGGGTAATCAGGTCATCGATGTTGATTTTACCTTCCATGTACCAGTCGACAATTTGCGGTACGTCGCTGCGTCCCTTGGCGCCACCAAAGGCAGTGCCTTTCCAGACTCTACCGGTAACCAGTTGAAAGGGGCGAGTGGCAATTTCTTGTCCAGCCCCAGCCACGCCGATGATGACGCTCTCACCCCAGCCTTTGTGACAACATTCCAGCGCCTGCCGCATTACCTCTGTATTGCCGATACACTCAAAGGAGTAGTCCACGCCGCCGTCAGTCATATCGACGATGGCGGCAACGACATCGTCAACCTCTGTGGGGTTAATAAAATCCGTCATGCCAAAGGCTTCGGCCAGAGGTTTACGGGCATTATTCAGATCCACGCCAATAATCCGCTCCGCTCCGGCCAAGCGCGCCCCCTGAATGACGTTTAGGCCAATACCGCCCAAACCAAAAACTGCGACGCTAGCACCGGCCTCAACCTTGGCCGTATTCATTACCGCGCCTAATCCCGTAGTGACGCCACAGCCGATGTAGCAAACCTTGTCAAAGGGCGCATCGGCGCGAATTTTGGCCAAAGCGATTTCAGGCACGACGGTGAAATTCGCGAAAGTAGACGTGCCCATATAGTGGTAGAGCGGTTCGCCACCCAGGGAGAAACGCGAGGTGCCATCGGGCATGATTCCCTGACCCTGGGTTTCCCGAATAGCGCCGCACAGATTGGTTTTGCCGGAAAGACAAAATTTGCACTGACGGCATTCCGGCGTGTACAGGGGAATCACATGGTCCCCCACGGTCAGAGTAGTAACGCCAGGGCCTACGTCGCGCACAATGCCGGCTCCTTCGTGGCCCAAGATCGACGGGAAAATACCCTCGGGATCACCGCCTGAAAGGGTAAATGCGTCGGTGTGACAGATGCCCGTGGCCATGATTTCCACCAGGACCTCACCGGCTTTCGGTCCGTCCAGCTGCACGGTTTCAATGCTTAAAGGCTGACCTGCTGCGGTTGCCACTGCTGCTTTTACATCCATTGCTTATCTCCTCATGCGCCCGAGTGACGCCGAGTTTAGCACCCCAAGGCAAATGGCATTCGCGTAACCCCGCACAAAAAAGGCGACGCGGTTCCCGCGGGGACTGATAAACTCGGCAAATGTGCTGTCTATCGAATTTCTGGCCGTGGCCATTACCCATGCTGGGTCAATACAGCGGGCCTGATGCGCTTGGATGCGGACTATGCGGCTAAGCAAGCGTTTGCTGCTGAATGCTCGCAGATGGCACCTGTTGGTGCCCATTGTGCCGATCCTCAGAAACTACTCCCCGGATGATTTTAGCCGCGACACCATTGCCGGATTGGTCGTTGGCCTGGTCACCGTACCCCAGGCTGTGGCTTACGCCTATTTAGCCGGGCTACCCCCGCAAGCGGGTCTGTATGCCTGCCTGCTGCCTATGTTGATTTATGCGGTCATGGGCAGCTCCAAGCATCTGGTGGTGGGCCCTGTGGCGGTGGCGGCTTTGCTGGTTGCTGCTGCGATCGCTGAGCACGCACCAAGCTACGGTGATGCGCATCTGCTGATTTCCAGCGTGCTTTGCTTGCAGGTGGGTTTGCTTCTCTTTGCCCTGCGGGCGTTTCGCATGGGCGGCCTGGTTAACCTGCTCAGCCACCCGGTAATTACGGGATTTGTAAATGCCGCCGCCCTGCTGATCATCATTTCTCAGCTGCCGCCCATGCTGGGCATCGAGATCCAACAGTCCGGCAGCCCGTTACAGCAGCTGCAAAGCCTGTTCCAGGGCATTGATGAAATCCACTGGGCCACGGTGATTCTTGGCCTGTCGATCCTGGCCTTTCTGCTGTTCTCAAAATCCATCATCGGCCACGCCCTGTCTCTTCTCGGCACCAGCGGAGTCGATCATCCCTTGACAAAAACCGGCCCGCTGTGGGCGGCACTGGCTGGCGTGCTCGCTGTATGGAGCCTGGATCTTAGTGGCCAGGTAGCGACGGTAGGGCCCGTGCCCAGCGGTCTACCCGCCCTCGGCTGGCCTCTGGCGGATCCAGCACTGTGGCTGGACCTGCTGCCGTCCGCTGGAGTCATTGCGCTCATCACCTACATCGAAAGCTACTCAATCGGCGCCACTCTTGCTGCCAAGGAGCGTGAACAAATCCGCCCCAACCAGGAACTCGTCGCCCTGGGTGCTGCCAATATCAGTGCGGGGCTTACCGGGGCCTATCCAGTAGCAGGCTCTTTCTCGCGATCCGGCGTTAACTATGCAGCCGGGGCCAGCACGCCGGTCAGTTCTGCAATTTGCGCCCTCATCATCATCCTGACGCTGCTGTTTTTTACCGGTGCCTTCATCAATCTGCCAAATGCGGCTCTTGCCGCCATTGTCATGGTTTCCGTACTGAATTTGGTGGACTTACGCAGCTGGCGGCGAAATTGGCACATCTATCGTCAGGATTGCTGGACCGAGTGGGGCACCGCCCTGGGGGTTTTGGGCCTAGGAGTCGAGCTGGGTCTGCTGTTGGGCGTGGTGCTGTCCATCGCGTTTTTTCTGCGCACCTCCAGCAAACCCGTTATCACGCAGATCGGCCGGCTGGGGGATAGCCAGCAGTTTCGCTCGGCCAAACGCTACCCGGTTACCCTGCATCCTCACGTCCTGGCTTTGCGAATCGACGAGAATCTCTACTTTGCTAATGCCGGGCAGATCGAGGAACGAGTGGTGGGCAGAGCTTTGCGTCGCCGGGGCACCAATCATGTCCTGCTGGCTTGCGGCTCGGTGAACCTGATCGACAGTACCGGCCTGGCCATGCTTGAGCGCATGAGCGAAACCCTGACCGATGCCAGCATCACGCTGAATCTAAGCGAACTGAAAGGTCCGGTGGCGGAGCAACTCCGGGCCGCCGAACTGAACAACATCATCAGCGGCGCTATCTACTTCAGCAACGACGAAGCCATGCTGGACTTGGAGCAGCGCGACCTCCCCACAGACAGCAAGGTGCAAGCATGACGGTGTTGGATCGCTACTTAACACGCAAATGCAGCCTGGGCGTTTTTTTGGTCCTGGCCGCGCTCAGCGGCCTGACCCTGTCTTTTGCGCTGTTGGATGAGCTCAACAAAGACCATGCCAACTACGGCTTCAACGAGGCTTTGCGCTTTTTACTGCTGACCATGCCTCGTCGCATTGAGGAACTGATGCCCTACGGCATCTTTATTGGCCTGCTGCTGGTGCTTGGCAACATGGCTGAAAGCGGAGAACTGACGGCATTTCGCGCCGCCGGCGTGTCCCCATGGCGTCTGGGCATCGCCTTGTTGCCCACCCTGCTGATGTTCCTGATCCTGCACCTTGCCCTGAGTGAGCTGGTTTCTCCCGCCGGTGAACGGGCGGCAAAGCAAAGCAAACAGCGGGCGCTCATGGGTTTGACGGATACTGAGCTTGCCAACGCCTCAGTCATTACGCCTGCAGACGGCATTTGGCTGCGCCGGGATACCGACAGCGGCACCGAGTACGCCCACGTGGGTGGCATCGACAACCGCGGCCAGCTCACGGGCTTGCTACTGTACCGGGTAGACGCCACCAACCGACTGGTGGAGGCCATAGCGGCCCGTGCCGGCGACTACGCTGAGGATCAAAGGCAGTGGGTGCTGTCTGACGTGCGGGTCACCAGGATGAGCCCTCGCCGCAGCGAGTCTACCCGGGCCCAGACCATGATTTGGTCTAATCCGGTGAATCCCCGGCAGTTGGCCAGCCAAGCTTTTTCGGACCCGCGCAAGATGACCCTCGGCCAAATTTGGCAGTACTTATCCCTGCAAGATCGCTCCAAGGCCGCAAGCCTGCCCTTTGAGCTGAAGTTCTGGCAGACCATCATTACGCCGCTGACCTACCTCAGCATGGCGCTCATGGCGCTGGCCGTGGTCATTGGCCCGCTGCGCCAGACCAGCATGGGGCAACGACTGACCGTGGGCCTGTTTATTGGTCTTGGCTTCAACTACCTGCAGGAACTCTTTGGCCCCATGGCGGCGGTATTCAGCGTGCCTACGGTGCTGGCGGTATTGCTGCCGACACTGATTTATTTTTGGGTCGCCCAGCGCATGATTGCGCGCAACGCCTAGGCAAGCTGGCTCAGCTCAGGCTCCAGGCCCGGTAATCCCCCCGAAAAACAACAGTGCCCAGAAGTGGCATTTTCTCGTAATGTGCAGACAGGAGATTGCAGATGCGCAAATCACATTATAGAGATAATCAAATTCTCAGTATCCTGAAGCAGGCAGAGGCCGGGACGTCAGTGCCCGAGCTATGTCGGCGTCTAGGCTATTTCGTCGATGCTGGTGATGATTTTACCGATTAAGCCGTACTCTACGGACTCTTCGGCGCTCATCCAGCAATCTCGGGCCGTGTCTTCGGTAACGCGCTCAAGGCTCTGGCCCGTGCGCTGAGCAATCACGCCGTTGATGCGCTCTCGAGTCTTGAGGATTTCCTGGGCGTGGATTTGGATGTCTGTGGCATCGCCGCCAAAGCCGCCAGAAGGCTGGTGAATCAAGAATCGTGTATTTGGCAGCGCAAATCGGTTTTCTTTCTCAGCGGCTAAATAGATGTGTGTTGCGATGCTGCCTACCCAGCCGGTGCCAACAATGCGCACCACGGGTTTAATGAACTGGATCATGTCGTAGATGGTGTCGCCGCTCTCCACGTGACCGCCCGGCGAGCCCACGTACAGCGTGATGGGGTCATCGGATTCAAAAGCCAGCGCTAGGAGCTTTTCTGCAGTGCGCCGTGCAACGTCTTGGTTGATTTCGCCGAAAAGCGTCAGGGTTCGATTTTTGTGCAGCGATGCCTCCAGCATGTTGGAGGACTTTGCGTTCTCGGCGTCTTTGTCGCTTTCTTTGTCTTCGTTACGTTGTAGGTTCATTGCGTTATCAAACCGGGTCATCGGCGTCTCCATTATTTCTGGGATGTTTTGGGAGATCTTCGGGTGTTTCGGCCCACCCACTCCCGGCCTGATCGTTTCAGTGCCATTTCGTGATTCAGCTCGTCGTGCTTTATCGGAGCTGCTTTCTGCTTTTTATTTTCTGGTTTCTGGTTTCTGGTTTCTGGTTTCTGCCTTTTTCTGGCGCGATCTTATCGATAAGTCGGCCACAGCGCTTTCTAGTCTTCCTTGGGTCGTTAGTGTAGCTTCTTTGGCCAGTAGATTGGGATGAGAGAAGAAAAATCAATGCCACTAGCACCGGAATACCAAGCCGTTTTTGACCAGCTAGCCGCCGCAGGGCCGTTACCCAGCATGACCGAGATCCCCGTTGCCGACGCGCGGGAGAACTATCGAACCTCTCGTGCGGTCAACCCTGATCTGCCCGTTCACGATATCCAAAACACCCGTATCGATGGGCCTGGTGGACAAATTCCGCTGCGTATTTACCGGCCCGAGGGCCCGGGACCCTTTGGCGTGTTGGTTTATTTTCATGGCGGCGGCTGGGTTATCGGCGACGTGGACACCTGTGATTCAGTGTGCCGTGAAATTGCGACTCTGGCCAGCTTGGTGGTGGTTTCAGTGGAGTATCGACTGGCCCCGGAACATGTTTTTCCCGCCGCCGTTGATGACTGCTACGCGGCGGTCCAATGGGCTGCCAGCAACCAGGAGGTGCTTAACCACAACGGCAAAATTGGCGTGGCCGGCGAGAGCGCCGGCGGCTGCCTGGCGGCGGCCATGGCCCAAATCAGTCGCGACAGCAATGGGCCGGCGTTGGCTTTTCAAGGCTTGTTTTACCCAGTTATCGATTCTGCAATGAATCACGACTCATGGACCCGAAACGGTTCCGGTTATCTGCTGGAACGCCCGCTGATGGACTGGTTTTGGCAGACTTACTGCCCTGACGCCGCTGATCGTCAAGACCCCAGAACCGCGCCAATTCACGCGAAGAATCTCAGCGGCCTGGCTCCGGCTCTGGTGGTTACGGCGGAATTCGACCCCCTATGCGACGAGGGCCAGGCCTATGGCGAAGCGCTGCGCTCTGCCGGCAACAGCGTGGAGATCATGGCCTGTGAAGGGGTCGTACACGACTTTTTCGGTACCGCAGCGGTCTTTGAATGCTCTCGAGGCCCTTTTCTGGCCACCATCGAACACCTGAAAAATCACTTAAATACCTAGGAACTCTCATGCTGTTTGCCTTGATTTGCCATGACGTGGAGGACGGTTTTGAGCTGCGCCAACAAACCCGCCCGGCGCACCTTGAGTTTCTGGCTGGCAAAAACGTGCGCTTTGCCGGCCCGATGCTTAGTGACGACCAAGCCAAGCCCATCGGTTCCATTGTTGTCATTGACTGCGATGACCTAGCTAGCGCTCAGGCCATCGCCGCCCAAGACCCCTACAACAAAGCCGGGCTGTTTCGCAGCGTCAGCGTCCATCCCTTCAAGCAAGTCATTCCGGAGGCATCCTAATGGCCATAGCAATCGTTAGCGGCGTCGGCCCCTTGGAGGGTTTGGGCGCACAACTGTGTGTTCGTTTTGCGACTCTGGGGCTTCATGTACTGGTGGCAGGACGTACCCAGGGCAAACTGGACGCGGTGGTTCAAACGATCACCGACGCCGGTGGCAGCGCCCAAGCCGTTGTTGCCGATGCCACCTCGGAAGACGATACCGAGCGGTTATTCGATTTAGCCGGCAACGATTTGACCCTGGCCATCTACAACACCGGCAACAATACCCCGGGCAGGATTGTGGACATGACCGCCGAGTACTTTGAAAACAGCTGGCGCGTGTGCTGCTTCGGTGGCTTCTTGTTTGGCCGAGCGGCTATTTCGCGCTTCGGCAGCGCCGGCGGCACCCTGCTGTTTACCGGCGCCAGTGCATCTCTACGAGGCCGTGAGAATTTCGGGGCCTTCAATTCCTCTAAGGGCGCTCTGCGTAACCTCGCCCAAGCCATGGCCAAGGAATACGGCCGAGAAGGCGTCCACGTGGGTCATGTGGTGGTGGATGGGCCCATTGGCGGGGAGAAGATAAAGAAAGGACTGCCGGAATACGCGGCGAAGCTGGGTGACGACGGCATGATCAGCATTGACGGTATCGTTGACGGCTACGTCTATCTTTACCAACAGCCTCGGCAGGCCTGGTCTTTCGAACTGGATATGCGTACCTCCCTAGAGCGGTGGTAAATAGAGCGGTGGTAAATAGAGCGGTGGTAAATAGAGCGGTGGTAAATAGAGCGGTG
>CAZWQK010000052.1:0-9122 GCA_964635835.1 uncultured Pseudomonadales bacterium | reverse complement strand
TGGCCGTGGCCGCCATTATCGGCTGGAACGCTTACTCGGATCAGCGTCAGCAATCCATAGAGGCGGGCACTTCTGCCTACGCCGACTACCTGGACGCCACGGATGCGGACCGACGAGCCGAGGCGGCAACTCGCATTCGCCGGGACTTTGCCAACACCAGCTTTCACACCTTGGTGGCTTTTGCGGATGCCAAGACAGCGATAGCCGAAGGGGATTTGGCCGCAGCCTCCACCGCGCTGCAAGAAGCCCAGAGTGCTGCTCCTGACGCCCTGCTTAAGGACTTAGCTAGCCTGCGCCTGGCGAAAGTGGAGTATGGCCTTGGCAACACGGACAGTGCGCTGCGGGCATTGCAAAGCATTCGCAATGCGGGATACAGGCCCTGGGCACTGGAGCTAACCGGAGATATTTATCTGGCGGAAGGAGATAGCGAGCAGGCGTATCAGGCCTACAGCAGCGCTGTCGATGCCCTGGGCGACAATCCGGCCAGGCCGCTGCTGGAAACCAAGCGGGACAACGCGGCGCCAGCAGACGGTCAGTTCTCGGCCTTTGCAGAACCGCTGAGTCAGGCGCTGGAAGAGGCTCGACAGACCCTCGAGGCCCAGGCCACACCAGACAGCGGAACCGACCAATGAGCGCAGTACCGGCGAAGCCTCTATCAGCAGCCCAGCCCACCTTGGTTGAGCCAACAACCCAATGCCGCCGTGGATTGCGCAGCTTAGCACTGTTTAGCTTGGCCTGGTTGATGGCGGGATGCGCGGCGTTCTCTTGGATTCCCGGCATTGGCGATAAAGATAAAGAGGAAAAAGACAGCACCGAACCGGCAAAGCTGGTGGATTTCGATGCCGAAGTGAATTTGGATCGACTGTGGAAGGCCAAAGTCGGTAAAGGGCTAGGTAAGAAATACATCCGCCTACAGCCTTTGGTCACCGCAGACCGAGTGGTTGCCGGAGACGCTTATGGCCTGGTTGTGGCCTTTGATCGTTTCTCTGGCAAAGAAATTTGGCGTCAGCAAGCGGGTGAAGTTGAGCGTCGATCTCTGGGCATCAATCGAATTTTGGATCGCAGCGACGGCGGCTTTGTCAGCGGCGGCGTTGGTGGCGGCGAGGGTTTAGTGCTTATTGGAACCACCCGTGGCGACGTCATCGCTATGTCGGTGACCGATGGCAGCATTCAGTGGCGCAGCTATCTGGGATCAGAGATTGGCGCCCGACCAACCGCCGCTCAAGGTCGTGTGTTCGCGCACACCATCGACGGCGAATTAATCGCCCTGGACGCCGACACCGGGGAGCAAATCTGGTCCTATTCCAGTCAGGTGCCGCTGCTCACCCTGCGCGGCACCAGTGCCCCGGTCACAGCCCGTGACGTGGTCTACACAGGTTTTGCCAGCGGTCGGGTGGTGGCGTTGCGGGCCAGCAACGGTGAGCCCATTTGGGAGCAGCGCATCATGCTGCCCGAGGGACGCTCGGAGCTGGATCGTATAGTCGATGTCGACGCCACCCCGCTGGTGGTTGGCAGCGCTGTGTTCGGCCAGGCCTATCAAGGTCGGCTGCTGCAGCTCGGCGCGCGGGACGGCCGGCCCCGCTGGGAGGTGGAGCTATCGAGCTACCTGGATCTTGCTGCGGGTTATGGCCAGGTTTACTCAATCGGGGAAAAAGGCACGGTAACCGCCGTCGATCAGGATCGGGGAGAAATCACCTGGCAGCATGAACTGCTAGCCCGCCGCGGTTTAACTGCACCACTAGCCTTCTCCAACTACCTGGTTGTGGGTGACGCAGAAGGTTTTTTGCACGTGATGGCTCAGCGGGATGGTCGAATGATGGGTCGTACTCGAGTTAGCCGGAAGGGCTTGCGGACCTCATTTACCCTCGCGGATGGCACGTTCTACGTGCTGGACAACGCCGGCGGCTTGAGCGCCTATAAAATCACGACGCGTTAACCATGCTGCCCACCGTGGCCCTGGTTGGCCGACCCAACGTGGGTAAGTCGACGCTTTTCAACAAACTCACGAACTCCCGCGACGCCTTGGTCGCCGATGTGCCAGGGCTGACCCGAGACCGGCGCTATGGGCGTATGGATCTGCTGGAAAGCCAGGCAACACTGATTGATACCGGCGGCCTTTTTGGTGAACACGTGCTGGCTGATGAGCTAACCGGTCAAACCCGCTTGGCTGTGGACGAGGCTGACTTAGTGCTGTTGTTACTGGATGGCCGCGATGGTGTCACTGCTGCGGACGAAGACGTGGTGACCTACCTGCGCAAAAGCAACGTGGCCTTTCTGCCGGTGATCAACAAAATCGATGGTCTTAACGAAGATCAGATCATTGCCGACTTTGTGCGCTTCGGGTTTCCCGAATACGCGATGATTTCTGCCAGCCATAATCGCGGTTTAAAGCGGCTCCGGGAATCTATTGTCCAGCGTTTGCAGAGCTTAGACCTGGTGTCCGACGATGACGCCGAAGAGCCCTTAGACGGTATTCGTGTGGCCGTGGTAGGGCGCCCCAACGTGGGCAAGTCGACGCTGGTGAATCGTCTTATTGGTGAAGAACGCCAGGTGGTTTTTGATATGCCCGGTACCACTAAGGACGCCATCGACATACCGTTTTGCAAGGACGGCACAGATTACGTGCTTATCGACACCGCCGGTGTGCGGCGCAAGGGCAAGGTCTCCGAGATCACGGAAAAATTTTCGGTGGTGAAAGCGCTTCAGGCCATGGAGCGGGCCCACGTGGTGATTCTGGTGATCGATGCATCGGAAGGCCTGGTGGAACAAGATCTACACGTGCTGGATTACGCCCTGGAAGCCGGGGCGGGCATGGTGATCGCCGTAAACAAATGGGATGGTCTTGAGCAAGCCCAGCGGGAACGCGTGCGCACCGCTCTGGATCGGCGTCTGAACTTTGTGCCCTGGGTACCCCTGCAAATGATTTCCGCTCTGCACGGCAGTGGCGTAGGAAAGCTGTTAGGACGTGTAGATGAAGTGTTCCAAATGGGGGCCTTCGATGTTTCCACCTCTTTGCTGACGCGTCTGGTGCGCAACATGGTCGCCGCGCATCCCACGCCGTCGGTGCGCGGTCGCGCCATCAAAATCAAGGTGGCGACCCGGGCGGGGGCCCACCCGCCGCGAATTGTCGTCCACGGTAACCAGCTCAGCGCGCTACCCGCCAGCTATCGTCGTTTTCTGGAAAACGGTTTTCGCGAGGCCCTGAATTTACTGGGGAATCCAGTCAAGCTGGAGCTGCGTGACTCCGACAATCCCTTTGCCGGCAAACGTAATGTGCTCACCCAGCGGCAGCTGGATCGGCGTAAACGCAGCATCAAGCACCGCAAGAAATCAAAAAAATAAATCAGCTGCCGCCGGGGGGTGGCAGCAGGGCCATCAGAGTTGTGGGGTTCACACGATAACCGTTCAGGCTCACCGACCAATGCAGGTGGGGGCCAGTGACCCGGCCGGTCGCCCCCACTAGGCCGATAACTTGACCCTGCTCAACGGATTCACCTTCTGCTACCGCCTGCTCGCTCAGGTGACAGTACATGGTGATCAACCCTTGGCCATGGTCGAGGAATACCGTTTTGCCGTTGTAGTAGAGATTGTCCACCAAAACGACCTGCCCCGAAGCCGGTGCCAGCACCGGTGTACCGGTAGGAGCGGCAATGTCTAAGCCGCTGTGGGGGTTGCGGGGCTCACCGTTAAAAAATCGACGGTGTCCGAACAGGCTGCTGACTCTACCTTCAAGAGGCAGCACAAAGCCTTGCTGGGGCGTCGGGTAGTCGCTGTAGCGCAGGTAGAGTTGCCGCTGTCGTCGGCTTTCCTCACGGATGCGAGCCAGCTGCTGAGGGTTGGGATTGACCATTTCGCGATTTTTCAGGGTGATGTGTTGCTCGGTATAGGCTTTGTCCTGCACCGTAAAGTGGTGGACCCGGGTTGCGCCGTCCAGCTGATAACGAATTTCGGCGCTGCCCAGGGGCTGGCTAAGCGCAATACCGATGAGGGCGCGACCTTGATTAACCAGCACCGGACGGTTGTTGAAGTGTATGTTGTTAGCGCCGGCCGGTAGCGGCCAGACATAAATGCCTCCGGGCACCGCCAAGGGCGTTTGCTCAGACTGGCCGGATTGGGCCTGGACAGAAAGCGTCATGCACAGCGCCCATAGAGCGAGCACGACAGGCAAAGGATGGGATGGTTTGGGCACGGCAAATCGTCCTTAATCTGGGGTTTCCGCCGAATTGTTGCCGGCGCGCTGGGTGGCATTCAAGGTGTCGCCGGGCTGGATTTCGCTTACCTGGGCACTAAAGCTGCCGTCCTGGAGCTGACCCAGCAACGACTGCCCGGGTGCGAGGTCTGCAACTCTTGAAATGACCGCTGCGCTGTCACTGCGCAGTATCGCGTAACCTCGCGCCAACGTAGGCAGCGGGCTCACGCCATCGAGCATTCGCGCATTGGCAGCAAGGGTTTGCTGGCGGAGGTGTAACAGCTGCTGCATCGCTCGTTGCAGGTGCAGGCTTTTTTCTTCGAGGGCGGCAAATGAGTCATCCAGTAACCGGCAGGGGCTTTGTAGGGACAGCCGGCCGGCGATATCCGTAAGTCGCTGCCGGAGTTGACGCTGCTGATTTTGCCGCTGGCGCAGCATTCGAGCGCTCAGTTCGTCCAAGCGCTGGGAGGCCTGCTGACAGTAGTGTTCCGGGCTGATCAATCCCAGCGCTAGCTTTTCTGCCAACAGCCGTCGCTCGCGGATTCGACCGTTCACTGACGCAACCAAGCGGCGCTGCTGAGCAGCAAACCACTGAATCAACTCGTCGCCATCGGGAACAATAATTTCTGCCGCCGCGGAAGGTGTGGGTGCGCGAACATCGGCGACGAAGTCGGTCATGGCGACATCGATCTCGTGGCCAATAGCGGAAACCATAGGGATCTCAATAGCCGCCAGGGCGCGAGCAATGGATTCGGCGTTGAACACCCAAAGGTCTTCCATAGAGCCACCGCCTCGGGTGAGCAGGATGAGATCCGGCGCGATGGCCTCGGCCCGTTCAAGGGCCGCTAAAATCTCTGCCTCGGCTTCCGCACCCTGTACCGACGTCGGCACCAGAATGACCTCAAGCCCAGGGAAGCGCCGCCGCCAGACGGAAAGCACGTCTTTTAGCGCCGCACCAGTAGGGGAGGTAACCACGGCAATGCGCTGTGGCAGTTCCGGCAGGGGTTGTTTGCGCTGGGCATCGAATAAACCTTCGGCGTCCAGCTGACGCTTCAGAGCTTCAAAAGCGGCGCGCAGAGCACCTTCGCCGGCAGGCTCTAGGTGTTCCACAATAATCTGAAATTCGCCTCTGCCTTCGTACAGGCTGACCCGGCCCCGCAGCAGCACCTGTTGCCCGTTACTGGGTTGAATGCGCGCACGACGGTTGGCGTTGGCGAACATGGCGCAGCGAATCTGAGCGTCGCGATCCTTAAGGGTGAAATACCAGTGTCCGGAACTCGGGCGGGCAAAACTCGACAGCTCGCCGCTAACCCAGATCTGTCCAAACTGTTGTTCAATGCTCATGCGCGCTCGGCGATTAAGCTGACTCACGGTGAGCACTTCGCGGCGAGTTGGGTCTGGCGGAAGTGCGACGTTTCGGTCCCGTTGGTTGCGGTCCGGGCTTGTTGGGAGCTTGGGCATAAAGTACGTCAGTAGGCGGTTGGAATTCTCAGCTTCCGATCATTTCCTCTTTGAGGTCACAAGACAATAGGGTGGGGGCCAATAGGGCGGCGGCCAAGCCCGGCAGATTTACTTCTGTAGTACTCATCGCTAAAATGCGGCTTTTGCGGGGCATCCAATGCTGCGAATTGCCAACGAAGCACTGACCTTTGACGACGTGCTACTGCTGCCGGCCTTCTCTGACTCTCTTCCCTCCCAAGTAACGCTGAAATCTCGGCTTACCAAAAACATCGCCCTGAACATTCCCCTGCTTTCTTCGGCCATGGATACCGTGACCGAGGCGCGTCTGGCCATTGCTATTGCCCAGGAAGGGGGCATTGGCATCGTGCATAAGAACATGACCATTGATCACCAGGCCAGAGAAGTGCGTGCGGTAAAAAAATACGAGTCCGGCATCATTCGTGACCCGGTGGTAATCGGCTCGGACGCTACCATCGCCGAGCTGCGGGGGCTGACGTTGGAGCACGGTATTTCCGGGGTGCCCGTAGTGGACGCAGGCAAGCTGGCAGGCATTATCACCAGCCGGGATTTGCGTTTTGAAACCCGGTTGGATGCTCAGGTGAAAGACGTGATGACGCCCCGTGACCGACTGGTCACCGCATTGGAGGGCACGGATTTTGAGCAGGTGATGACCCTGCTGCACAAACACAAAATCGAAAAAGTTCTGCTGGTTAACGAGACCGACGAACTCACCGGCATGATCACCGTGAAGGACATCGTGAAGGCCCAAGCCTATCCAATGGCCTGTAAGGATGCCCAAGGCCAGCTGCGCGTAGGCGCCAGCGTCGGCACCAGTGCAGACACCCAAGCGCGCATCGCGGCACTGGTGGAAGCGGGCGCCGACGTAGTGGTGGTAGATACTGCTCACGGCCACAGCCAGGGCGTGCTGGAGCAAGTTGCCTGGATCAAGAAGCATTATCCAGCCCTGGATGTGATAGGCGGCAACGTCGCGACCAAGGCCGGTGCCCAGGCACTGATTGACGCTGGGGCAGACGCGGTAAAAGTGGGCATTGGCCCTGGTTCCATTTGCACCACCCGCATTGTCGCCGGTGTCGGCGTCCCGCAGATAACGGCGATCTCCGAGGCTGCAGAAGCGGCGGAAGCCAGCGGCACGCCCATTATCGCTGACGGCGGTATCCGCTATTCAGGAGATCTGGCCAAGGCCATTGTTGCCGGTGCCAGCGCCATTATGGTGGGCAGCCTGTTGGCGGGTACCGACGAATCACCGGGCGAGGTGGAGCTTTATCAGGGCCGCACCTACAAATCCTATCGGGGTATGGGCTCCCTTGGGGCCATGTCCCAGCAGCACGGCTCCAGCGATCGTTATTTTCAAGAAGTCGAGGGCGATGGGCGCAAGCTCGTGCCCGAAGGCGTGGAAGGCCGAGTCGCCTACAAAGGGCCGCTCAGTCCTATCGTGCATCAGCTTATGGGTGGCCTGCGGGCGTCCATGGGCTACACCGGCAGCGTCGATATCGAGACCATGCGCACGCGCCCTGAGTTTGTCCGAGTCAGCAGCGCCGCCATGGTGGAAAGTCATGTTCACGACGTGTCGATCACCCGGGAAGCCCCTAACTATCCGGTGAGCTAGATCGAGGCCAGGCGGCACAGGCAGCGCCCGGGACGGTGCGGAACCAAGGCCATCCAGGGCGCATAAGTAGCAGGGCGCACAAGTAGCAGGGCGCACAAGTAAAAGGAACCACGTGCATGAGCACTTTGAGAGATATCCATGCCCAGCGACTGCTGATTCTCGATTTCGGCTCCCAGTACACCCAGTTGATTGCGCGGCGGGTCAGAGAATCCGGCGTCTACTGCGAAATCTACCCCTTCGATATGACGGCAGAGCAAATCCAGGAATTTGCGCCTGCCGGCGTCATTTTGTCCGGTGGACCTGAGACGGTCACCGAAGGGTCAACACCGCGAATTCCGGAGATTGTCTTTCAGCTGAACGTGCCGGTACTGGGTATTTGTTACGGCCTCCAAGCGATGGCTGCCCAGCTGGGTGGTGCCGTGAGTTCCTCAGACAAACGCGAGTTTGGTCACGCGCAAATCACAGCGGATGAACCCTCCCAGCTGTTGGGCCCGCTCTTTGCCGGTGCCAGCGAGGCCAATGTGTGGATGAGTCACGGTGACAAGGTGAGCAGCCTGCCGCCGGGGTTTGCCTGCACGGCCAGCTCGCCCAGTGCGCCCATCGCCGGGATGGAAGACGCCCAGAGAGGTTTCTTTGGCGTACAGTTTCATCCAGAGGTCACCCACACCGACAAGGGTGATGCCCTGATTCATCACTTTGCGCGGGATCTGTGTGGCTGCGCTGGAGACTGGACCTCCGCCAATATTGTTGACGACGCCATCGCGTCTATTCGAGCCGAAGTAGGGCAGGACAAGGTGGTGCTGGGACTGTCCGGCGGTGTGGATTCCTCGGTGGTTGCGGCCTTGCTTGCAAAAGCCATAGGCGATCAGCTGACCTGCATTTTTGTCGACAACGGGCTGCTGCGGAAGAACGAAAGTGAAGAGGTCAGGGCCGCATTTTCCGGCGCCATGGGCGACGGCACCCTGGCAGAGCTCAACATCATCACCGTGAATGCCCAAGATAAGTTTCTCGATAAGCTGGCCGGCGTAGACGACCCGGAAGCCAAGCGCAAAATTATCGGCGCTACTTTTATTGACGTATTCGACCGCGAGGCAACCGCGTTACAGGACGTGAACTGGCTGGCCCAGGGCACCATTTACCCTGACGTCATTGAGTCTGCGGCGTCCAAGTATGGCAAGGCCCACGTGATTAAGTCCCACCACAATGTGGGCGGCCTGCCTGAGCGCATGACCCTCAAGCTGGTGGAACCGTTAAGGGAATTGTTTAAGGACGAGGTGCGCAAAATCGGCCTGTATTTGGGGCTGCCTGAATCCCTGATCTATCGGCATCCGTTCCCCGGACCCGGACTGGGCGTGCGGATTCTGGGTGAGATTAAGCCAAGCTATGCCCAGGTGCTTCGTGAGGCCGACGCCATTTTTATTGAAGAACTGCGCAAAGCCGATCTTTACGCCAGCGTGTCTCAGGCTTTTGCCGTCTACCTGCCGGTGAAGTCTGTTGGCGTGGTGGGTGATGCCCGGCGCTATGAGCACATTATCGCCCTGCGAGCGGTGGAAACCATCGACTTTATGACCGCTCGCTGGGCCCACTTGCCCTATGAATTTATTGAGCGGGTGTCGAATCGGATCATTAATGAAATAGCCGCCGTATCCCGCGTGGTCTATGACGTCTCAAGCAAACCGCCAGCGACCATTGAGTGGGAGTGACTTGCATTTGTAACATATTGAATAATAAAGATAAGAACAATCCAATTGATAATATAATCTGCATCATCAATGGTATTTTCCGCGCGCGATAGCACAAAAAGCAGCGATACCATGAGACAAAAATTGAGCTCGGCATGGTATC
>CAZWQK010000051.1:0-9179 GCA_964635835.1 uncultured Pseudomonadales bacterium | reverse complement strand
CGCCGCAAGGCTTCGGGCCGGCAAGCCGCGCTGACGCTGCAGGCTCATGTGGGCGTCAACAACCGCGCGCGCCACAGGCGCCGCCACAGAGCTGCCGCCGCCGCCATTTTCAACAAGCACCGCCAGGGCGATGGTTGGGTTATCTGCTGGCGCAAAGGCGATAAACCAGGCGTGCTTGCGGTCAAATTCCGAGAGCTGTTCCTCTTCGTATTCTTCCCCCTGGCGAATTTCTACCACCTGCGCGGTACCCGACTTGCCGGCCATGCGATAGTCAATGTCCTGGCCAATGTAGGCCCAGGCCGTGCCGTTGCCACGGAAGCCTTGATTGCCGCGGTGCACTACGTCCTCCATCGACCGGACCATGTTTTCCCAGTCTTGGGGTTTGATGATTTCCGCGCCCACCCGACGCACGGTTTGGGCAGACGACTGGCCTGGGTCGACGACGATTCGCGGTTGCACCAAACGGCCCCGGTTTGCGATCACTGACGCTACCACCGCCATTTGTATTGGCGTCACCAGCAGGTCGCCCTGGCCAATGCCCATGTTGACGGAGTCGCCGGGGTACCAAGGCAGGTCCTTGAAGCCCTGCTTCCAAATCGGATCGGGCAACAAACCCGTGCTGGCAGATGGAATATCCGCCAGCAGATTGTTGCCAAGCCCAAAGTCGCTTGCCAATCCCACCAGGTCATTGATGTCCATGCGGGTGGCAAGGTCGTAAAAATAGACGTTTGAGGAACGGTAGATGGCCCGGCGCAGGTCCACCATGCCCTGGCCGCCGGAGTCATCCTTGGTCCAGGACCAGTCCCGATAGACGCGTTCCTGGCCGGGCAACTGGAAAGATCCCCGGTCCTCGATTTGCTCTTCCCAGGTAATCGCTCCAGAACCAATGCCGGCGAGACCGACAATGGGTTTAAACGTGGAGCCTGGGGCGTATTGACCATTCACGGCCCGATTGAAAAGGGGTACGTAGACTGATTTGCTCAGGTCCGCAAAGTCTTTCGCCGTCATTCCCACCACAAAGTCATTGGGGTCGTAGGCTGGCTGGCTCACCAGCGCGAGGATGCCGCCGCTGCGCGGATCGATTGCCACCACCGCACCGCGCCGTTCGCCCAGGGCCGCTGCGCTGGCCTGCTGCAGATCAATATCCAGATACAAGCGCAGGTCCTGACCCGGACTTGGGCTTTGCACCTCCAGAATTCGCCGCACTCGACCGTGGGCATCGCTTTCCACTTTTTGATAGCCCACATCGCCGTGCAGTTGGCGCTCATAAAACGCTTCAACGCCACGTTTGCCGATAAAGGTTGTGGCGCTGTACTGCACCGGATCCACGGCCAGTTCATCGTCGGCAGTCATGCGCCGTACTGATCCCACCGCATGGGCGGCAACTTCACCATAGGGGTAATAACGCACCAGTCGGTTAACCACTTCAACGCCGGGGAGTTGATGGCGATTCACCGCCAGGCGCGCGACCTGGGACTGTGTTAAGGAATCGACCACGATCAGCGGTGTGTCCGGCCGCCGGTTGGCCCGCAGGCGTTGCTGAATGTCTTCTTTTTGATTCGGCGACAGCGCCAGCAGTTCGCCCAGAAAATCGAGGGTCTCTGTGCGCTGGGGTAATCGGTCGGCCACCAAGGCCAGCGAGGCGGCATTTTGATTGTCCGCTAACAGCCGACCATTGCGGTCAAAAATCATGCCCCGAGCGGGCGCCAGAGTTTGCACCTGGGTACGGTTTTTGTCGGCCTGAGTCTTATAGGTATCGTGCTTCCAGAACTGCAAATCTAAAAAGCGCAGCACCAGTGCACCCATAAGCAGTAGCACCAGGACGAAAAGCGTTATTGCTCTTTTGATGAACAACTGAACTTCCCGATTCTGATCTTTGATTTCTAGCTCAATG
Source organism: uncultured Pseudomonadales bacterium (assembly GCA_964635835.1). Classification (GTDB taxonomy): domain Bacteria; phylum Pseudomonadota; class Gammaproteobacteria; order Pseudomonadales; family Azotimanducaceae; genus UBA4421. The sequence continues at coordinate 7,285 of CAZWQK010000051.1, read as the reverse complement.
GCCAAAGGGTTTTCCGTTTATTGTGACTTTACTCACTCCAGGGTCGCTGATGTTAACCCTGTGATTTTGATAACAATATGGAGTTTTCGTGGAAATCACTCGCGATGGTAGGGGTGGCCGATACAAATGCTGTGGGCTCGGTACAAGGCTTCAGCGATAAGGACGCGAACCAGGTAATGGGGAAAGGTCAGGGCTGACAACGACATGCGCTGGTCGGCACGCTGCAGCAGTGTGTCACTGAGGCCGTTAGCGCCGCCGATTAAGAACACCACGTCCTTACCCAGATCCCGCCAGCGCGTTATTTCCGCCGCCAGCGCCTTGCTGCCAAGGGTCTTGCCGCCTTCGTCCAAAGCCACTACCCAGTCGCCTGGGGTGATTTTTTCCGCAATCTTTTTGCCCTCGACTTCATCCACTTTACCGCTGTCTTGATGATGCCTGGGCGCTGGCACTTCGATCAGGCTCAGGGGCATTTCTCTGGGCATGCGCTTTGCGTACTCGTCAAAGCCTTGCCGCACCCAGCCTGGGCACTTGGTTCCTACCGAAATAACGCGGAGTTTCATGGGTGATTTGGCGCCGGCAATGAGTCTGACCTTAGCTAGACGTCGGCGTCCGAGCCTGCGCCCAGCGGCAACTCTATACCATCCGCGTCTGCGGCGGCTGGGGTGTCGTCCTCAAGATCTGACCACAGCCGCTCCAGCTCATAAAAGTTTCTGGCCTCTTCGTTCATTACGTGGACGATGACGTCGGCAAGGTCAACCAAAACCCAGTCGTAACTTTCTCGGCCCTCAATGCCCAGCGGCTGCACGCCAATGGCCTTTGCTGATTCGTTGGCGGTATCGACGAGTGCTTTTACGTGCCGGTTGGACGTGCCGGTGACCATGACCATGTGATCGGTCATTGGGGTTAGGGCGGCAACGTCCAGGGTGACGATGTTGACGCCTTTCATGTCCTCCAGCGCTGCAACGATGTGGTCTCGCAGTTCACTCGTTTTCAAGTCATTCCTCCTGACCGATATAAAGCCGATGTTCATTGATGTAAGACCACACCTGCTGGTCTAACAGATTTTCCGGGTTGCTGCCTGCCTTGCAGCGGCAGCGCACTGACGATGCGGAAACTTGCTGCATTGGGGCCGGCAAAAACAGGATGCGCCCGGCAGCTTCGTCCCCCAGGCTTTGGCACCGATGAGCCAGCTCCCAGTCTTGCAGCACCGGGTCTGTTGGGACGCCGTGACCAGGCCGCTGCAGCACTACCAAGTGGCCAAGGGCCAGCAATTCCCGCCAGCGATGCCAGCTTGGCAGGGTGGCATAAGAATCCATGCCCAGAATCCAGCATAGCTGGGCCTGGGGAAAACGCTGACGAAAGCTGTGCAGGGTGTCGATGGCGTAGGACTTACCCGGACGCTCAAGCTCGGTGGCGTCTGGGGTCAGCTGGGGGTAGTCGTCACAGGCCAAACACAACATGGCCCAGCGGTGTTCATTGGCCGTTTGCGGTTGGTCCCGGTGGTCGGGCCTTGCGGACAAAATCAGGCGCACTGCGTCTAAGCTCAAATCTTGGTGAGCCGTCAGGGCCGCGTGAATGTGACCCAGGTGGATCGGGTCGAACGTGCCGCCGTACAGGCCGAGCCTCATACCCGGCGCTCGGGGTTCATGGGCTTTGCGTGAAGCAGGTATTCGGGGCGGCCTGGGCCGTTGGACTGGACCGAAATGGCATTGCTGTTAGCGATGGCGGATCTCACCCGAACCAAAAACCACGTACTTTTGGGAGGTTAAGCCTTCGAGTCCTACCGGGCCTCGGGCGTGAATTTTATCAGTGGATATGCCCACCTCTGCCCCAAGGCCATATTCAAAGCCGTCGGCGAACTGGGTAGATGCATTCACCATCACTGAGGCTGAGTCTACGCGGGCGATAAACTCCCGGGACTTTCGGTAATTCTCGGTAATGATAACGTCGGTATGCTGGGAGCCGTATTGGTTGATGTGCGCTATGCCCTGCTCGAGCCCGTCGACAATCCGCACTGCCAAAATCGGCCCCAGGTACTCTTCACCCCAGTCAGCATCCGTAGCCGGTGTCATGGGCACCAACGCCTGAGCTTGGGCACAACCCCGCAGCTCTATCCCCGCTGCTTGAAACTTTGCCGCCAGCTCTGGCAATACGGTCTGGGCGATGTCTTGGTGGATTAACAAGGTTTCCAGGGCATTACACACCGCGAGCTTTTCAGCTTTGGAATTAAACGCGATAGACACTGCCATATCCGGGTCGGCCTCGTCGTCGATGTAGACGTGACAAATGCCGTCCAGGTGTTTGATTACTGGAATTCGGGACTCGGTGCTGATGCGCTCGATTAAGCCTTTACCGCCCCGGGGCACGATGACGTCAATGAACTGATCCTGCTTGAGCAGTTCGCCTACGGCGGCTCGGTCCGTGGTATTGAGCAGCTGCACGGCGGTGCCGGGCAAACCGGCGCCTTCAAGACCCTGGGTGACACAGGCGGCGATGGCCTGATTGGAGTGAAAGGCTTCCGAACCGCCGCGCAAGATACAGGCATTGCCAGACTTCAGGGACAGGCTGGCAGCGTCTACGGTAACGTTGGGGCGTGACTCGTAAATCATGGCGATGACGCCCAAGGGCACGCGCATTTTGCCAATCTGAATACCGGTGGGGCGGTAGCTGAAATCGCTCATCTCACCCACCGGGTCCTTTAGCGACTCTACCTGCAAGATGCCTTCGATCATTTGATCGATGCCCTTATCATTGAGCATGAGTCGGTCAATTAGCGGCTGGTCGATACCATTTTGTTCTGCCGCCGCCATGTCTTTGGCGTTTTCCGTTTTGATATTGTCCCGCGCCGCGTCGACGGCTCGGGCAATTTGCTTGAGAGCCTCAGACTTGCTGGCGGAACTGGCGCTGCCGATGATGCGGGACGCGGCTCTTGCGCTGCGTCCTACCTCGGCAATGTAGGAGGAGATATCGGTAGTCATTGGCCTAGTATAAGGACATTCACAGGTGTCTCCCAACATTCCCGCAGAAAAATCCCCAGGGAGATCTGGGCATGGTTTGCCTAGCTCGCCAGCTGTTTCACCACTTGGGCTAGCTGGGTCAGCCGCTGGCGCGGCTGGGATTGCTCTAAAAACTCTTGTTTCAACTCCGGGGCAATGGGCAAAAGATCCGCCAGACGGTAACTGACTGAACGGTCTTCGTGCAGATCTGTTTGCGGATCCAGCTCCTGGATCAGCGGATGCGCCAGCAAGTCCTTGAGTACATCCACCAACGGTTGGTCGCCCTCGGTTATCGGCTCCGCTGGTTCCGTTAAGGTTTTTACTCGGCCGCGCAACAGGCCACTGGCCTCTACCGCACAGTTCAGTACCGAAATCTTTTCGCCACCCCGGGCCACAATGCCAAGCAGACCGTTATCGGCCTGGTCAAAGTCGATTATTTGGGCTTCGGTGCCTACGGTGCATATATTCGGCATCGCTGGGTTTGCAGATGGATCCATGACGTCGGAACCCTCTTTCAGCAGCACCACACCAAATCCTGCGGATTCCTTCATGCACCAGCGGATCATGTCTAGGTACCGTGGCTCAAAAATTCGCAGTGGCAGCGTGCCGCCGGGGAACAACACAGTGCGCAGGGGGAAAAGAGGGATCGAGCGCTCCGCGGCGTTGTCGTTTTGCCGGGCAGTGGGCTGTATTTCGTCGGTCATCTGTTTCTCGCTAGTGCTATGATGCGCCCGTTCGGTGGCCGCCGCTTCCCATGCTGACAGGATTTCCGATGGATTGGGTACAAGTCATTTTCTTAAGTCTAATTCAAGGCTTGACCGAGTTCCTGCCAGTTTCCAGTTCCGCCCACTTGGTTTTGCCTGCCCAACTTACTCAATGGCCCGATCAGGGGCTGGCTTTTGACGTGGCCGTGCACTTTGGCACGCTGATTGCCGTGTTAGCTTACTTTCGCTCGGACCTGCTTAACCTGATGTACGCCCTGGGTCGAGCCCCAAGGCTGATGCCGAGCATGGCTAGCGCGAGCAACCTAGCAGCAGCACTGAATGAGGACGCTGATCTCGACCTGCTAATGAAGCTGGCATTGGCTACCCTGCCGGTTTTACTGGTGGGTTTCTTCGCCAAGGATGCCGTTGAAGCTCATCTGCGCACCGTGCCCGTGATCGCCACGACGACGATGTTGCTTGCCCTGGTGCTATGGTATTCGGACCGGCATCCGGGGTCGCGCTCACGTATTCAGTGGGCTGATGCCGCCTGGATTGGCGCAGCTCAGACCCTGGCGTTGATTCCGGGGACTTCGCGTTCGGGAATTACCATTACCATGGCTTTACTGGTGGGCTTGAGTCGGGTGAGCGCGGCCCGATTTTCCTTTCTGCTGTCTATCCCCACCATTGCTGGCGCGCAATTTCTGCTGACTAAAGACTTACTCGACAGCCCGGAGGCTGTGAATCTTTGGCCGCTGCTTGCCGGCGCGGCCATCGCCTTCGCTGCAGCCTACGCGAGTATCCACTTTTTTATGCGGCTGCTGGATCGCTTCGGCATGATGCCGTATGTGATCTACCGATTGGCTTTAGGCGCGTGTCTTTTTATCTTTGTTTGACCCTCGGCCTTGGCTTTGTTTGACCTTCGGCTTGCCTGGTTTGGGTTTGCCCGAGGGTGGCTCTTAAAACAGATCTAAAAGCCCACGTTAAAATGGGATGTCGTCCTCAAAATCATCGTCGGACAGCTTGCTGCCACCGGCGTTGGAGGGGCCGGTTTGAGGGCCATCAAAGCCACTTGGTGCGCCACCAAAGCCGTCATTGGGGCCCTGGGCGGCCATACCAGCGTTTGGGGCTCCGCCACCAAATCCACCGTCTCCCATGCTGCCGCGGCTGTCGAGCATTTGCAGTTCTCGAGCATTGATTTCCGTGCGGTATTTCTTTTCGCCGTTAGCTTCCCAACTGGAGGTTCGCAGGCTGCCCTCGATGTAGACCTTGGAGCCTTTGCGCAGGTACTCGCCAGCAATTTCCGCTAGCCGGGCAAAACACACCACGTTGTGCCATTCCGTGCGTTCCTGCTGCTCGCCGCTGGTGCGGTCCTTCCAGCTTTCAGAGGTGGCTACGCTGAAGCGTGTTACCGCGCTGCCATTTTGTGCATACCGGGTTTCCGGGTCTCGACCCAGGTTACCAATCAGCATGACCTTGTTGATGCCTCTCGCCATTGAATTCTCCGAACAGTGTTTGCTATGCCCCAGTGTAGAGCAAAGCCCGCGGCCACCCAATCAGAAAAGTGCGGCAGTGGCCGTAAGCCCGGGCCTTGTCACACCGGGGCGGGCCTTTGTTGTCCAGTAAGGGTACAGGGCCCTTCATTGCTTGCCGCCTTTTAAGGATCACGCTATCTTGCTTGCCCCCTATCGCCACGAGTCCCCACGCCCTTGGATACCATTGCCGTACGCGGTGCCCGCACCCACAACCTCAAAGACATCGATCTGGACATTCCTCGCGACAAATTGGTCATCATCACCGGCCTGTCCGGTTCAGGAAAATCGTCTCTTGCCTTTGACACTCTGTACGCTGAGGGCCAGCGTCGCTATGTGGAGTCGCTCTCGGCTTACGCGCGCCAGTTTCTCTCGATGATGGAGAAACCAGACGTGGATCTGATTGAGGGTTTGTCGCCGGCTATTTCCATTGAACAAAAATCCACCTCCCATAACCCGCGCTCTACTGTGGGCACAATTACCGAGATCTACGACTACCTGCGGCTGCTGTATGCCCGAGTGGGCGAGCCGCGCTGCCCTACCCATGACCTGCCCCTGGACGCGCAAACCGTGAGCCAAATGGTGGATCAGGTGGTAGACAACATGGCAGACCGGCGAATCATGGTGCTTGCACCGGTGGTGAACGAGCGCAAAGGCGAACATTTGCACGTTTTCCAGGAGTTGATCAGTAACGGTTTTGTGCGGGCGCGAATTAACGGCCTGATCGTCGACTTGGACGACGCGCCGACGCTGGATAAAAACAAAAAGCACTCTATCGAAGCCGTGGTAGACCGGGTGCGAGTAAAAGACGACATCAAGCAGCGCTTGGCCGAGAGCTTTGAAACGGCGCTAAATCTTTCAGATGGCGTGGCTCACGTTATTGATATGGACGATGACGAACTACCGCCCAGCATCTTCAGCGCGCGTTTTGCCTGCCCAACCTGCGGGTATTCCATTGCTGAACTGGAACCTCGGATGTTTTCTTTTAACAATCCCGCCGGCGCCTGCACGGGCTGCGACGGCTTGGGGGTTACCCAGTTCTTTGATTCTGAACTGGTGGTGACTGATGACGAGCTAACCTTGGCCGAGGGTGCGATTCGCGGCTGGGACCGGCGCAACGTTTACTACTTTCACATGCTCAGTTCCATCGCGGACCATTACGACTTTGATGTTGAAGTGCCCTTCCGCAAGCTCAGCAAAAAACATCGGGACATCATTCTCAACGGCAGCGGCCGGCAGCGCATTGACTTCAGCTACGTCAACGACCGGGGCGACGTCATTAAACGCACTCATCGCTTTGAGGGTGTTTTACCCAATATGGCCCGGCGCTTTCGGGAGACGGACTCCAGCATGGTTCGGGAGAATCTGCAAAAGTTCATGCGGGTAACCCACTGCCCAAGCTGTGCTGGCACGCGCCTGCGCGAGGAATCCAGGCATGTGTTCGTGGGCGCGACGAATCTACCAGAGATCACTGCCCAGTCTGTGGCCCAGACCCTTGCTCATTTCAACGGCCTGAAGCTCAAAGGCCAAAAAGCCACCATCGCCGAGAAAATTCTCAAAGAGATTCAGGCGCGGCTGCAGTTTTTGGTGGATGTAGGCCTTAACTATCTGACTTTGGACCGCAGCGCGGAAACCCTTTCCGGGGGTGAAGCTCAGCGCATTCGCCTGGCCAGCCAAATTGGCGCCGGCCTGGTGGGGGTAATGTACATCCTCGACGAACCCTCCATTGGGCTGCACCAGCGCGACAATGAGCGACTGCTGAAAACCCTGGAGCACCTGCGGGATTTGGGCAATACCGTTCTGGTGGTGGAACACGACGAAGAGGCCATGCGTAAGGCCGACTACTTAATCGACATTGGCCCTGGTGCCGGTGTTCACGGTGGCCGTGTGGTGGCGGCAGGCAGCTACAGTGACATTCTTGACAACGAGCAATCCATTACCGGCCAGTATCTTAGTGGTGCCAAGCAAATCGCGATGCCTGCCAAACGCGTGAAGTCCGACCCGGACAAAATGCTCACCCTTGCCGGTGCGCATGGGAATAATCTGAATCACGTGA
>CAZWQK010000050.1:0-9205 GCA_964635835.1 uncultured Pseudomonadales bacterium | reverse complement strand
ACGATCCGACCAGGCACCGAAAAAGAAGTTCGCGGGGATGGCGAACATAGTGCTTACCAGCACTGCGGTCAGCATATCCGAACGCGGCACCGCCAGGCCCTCGGGATCCGTACCGTAGGAAATGATGAACGCGATGCAGATGTAAAACGTCACCTGCACCCCCAAGAACGCGCCTGCGGCCAGCACGATTTCTCGAGGATAAGTTTTAATGGCCTGCAATACGGGAGATCGTGGCTGAGCCTCGGCTGGCTTTGCTGAGTCTGCCAGCTCTTTAAACGCCTCAGTATCCTCGAGCTTTAGCTGGACGTATAAGCTCAGTCCAATCAGCACCACGCTGGAAATAAAGGGTACGCGCCAGCCCCAATCCATGAAGGCTTCATCGGTCAAATTTCCGCTAACGGCGAGAAAGGCTAGGTTAGCTAGCACCAGCCCAGCTGGGGCGCCGGCTTGCGCAAAGGCGCCGTAGAAGCCGCGCTGGTTGGCCGGCGCGTTTTCCGTCACCAACAACATCGCGCCGCCCCACTGACCACCTACCGCCAAACCTTGGACAAAGCGCAGAAAAATCAGCAGCAGCGGTGCCAAAGGGCCAATTTGGGCGTAGCCAGGCAGCAGCCCGATCAGAGTGGTTGCCACCCCCATCATCATCAGGGCAGTAACCAGGGCGGCTTTGCGGCCAACCCGATCGCCGAAGTGACCGAACAACAGCCCACCAATAGGCCTGGCGATAAAGCCTACGGCGAAGGTGCTGAATGACGCCAGCAACGCCACGTAGCGAGGCATATCCTCAGCGAAAAACAACGTAGGGAAGATCAGTGCCGCCGCGGTTCCGTAAATAAAAAAGTCGTACCACTCGATACTGGTGCCACCCAAGGCGGTCATGGCCACGGTGCGCATGGATCGCGCCGCGGGCTGGGTCTTGCCGGTGTCTGCTTGTTGGTCCGTCATCGTTTGTCTCCTCAAACCCCTGTCTCCACCACTCGTCTCAAACTCTTAGATCTTATCTTTGTTTCGAATACTCGTCCCAAACTCTTAGATCAAGCTCTTATCTCAAGCCCTGATCTAAACTTAGAGATGTCCCGCATTCTTGGCGCTGAGGGCTCTGTTCACGCTGAGGGCTCTGTTCACGCTGAGGGCTCTGTTCACGCTGAGGGCTCTGTTAGCGCTGAGGGCTCTCGTCGTCCGGCGTAATCGAAACCGGCCACCCAACAGCAATGGGATCAATGAGCCACTGGATTCCCCTCCGGCAACCTCTTGGTCTTCATAGACGAATCTGAGTTAATGACGAGCCAGAACCAATCTGAACGCTATGTTGCAACGCACCCTAATTCTTTGTCTGTTTGTCATGCTGCCAAGCTTGGCTCAGAGCCAGCCGCTACGCATTGCCGTGGCCAGCAACTTTGCGGTTCCGCTTGCGCGTCTGATTGACCAGTACCAACGGGCTTCTCCTGAGGCCGTAGACATATCTGTGAGCATTGGCTCTACTGGCAAGCTCTACGCCCAAATCACGCGGGGAGCACCTTTTGATCTGTTTTTTGCTGCAGACACCGAGCGCCCCCAGCGTTTGGTTCGCGCCGGTCTGACGGCTGGCCCAGAAAAAATTTACACCGTCGGACGTTTGGCCTTGTACCACCCCAAGAGCACAACAGCGGGCGGCTTGGAAGCCCAGTTGAGCAACAGCCCAAGGATCGCTATGGCCAATCCGAAGTTAGCGCCCTATGGTCTGGCCGCCCAGCAGACACTGCGGGCCCTGAACTGGCAGCTCGCGCCATCAAATCTGATACTCACTCTGGAAAACGTTGGGCAAACCTGGGCGTCAGTGGCATCCGGCAATGCAGCGGCAGGATTTGTGTCCCTGTCGCAGCTCCAGCAACAAGGCGCTGCAGCCTCAGCCTTCACCTTAGTGCCGACAAGCCTCCATGACCCCATCGCCCAAGCCGCCGTGGTATTGCAATCAAGCCAGGAACTGGCACAGGCCAAAGCCTTTTTGGCCTTTGTATGTCAGCAATCCAGGGCGTCGGTATCAGGTGCCGCCTTTGACCCAGCAATTTCACAATCCGTTAACGGCCCTTAAACACTGGCTCGCGTTTTTCCACAAATGCTTGGGTAGCATTTTTGTGATCCTCGGTCCGGCCACAGTGCACGTGTCTGCTGTTGCATCTTTGTTCACCTGATTTCATTATCCGCTGAGCTTTGCAATGCGCCGCCAAATGCACAGGGTCACCTTGAACCGCCCAGCAAGCGCCGGCTTTTTGCACGGGAGAAACCGCTGATGATGACAACCATGATGAGCGCCCACTTAGCCACGGTAGTGCCCGGGGCGCTGTTGGGTACGTATTTAATGCTCCGACCCAAGGGCACGGCACTCCACCGGGCTCTGGGCAAGATCTACATGGGTCTGATGCTGGTCACGGCGACTTGCAGCCTTTTCATTCCCGCTGCTGTGGGGCCCCAAGTCCTTGGACACTTCGGCGCCATTCACCTGCTTTCAATCCTCGTACTGTACTCAGTGCCCATGGCTTACTTTGCTGCCCGCAGGCATGCGGTGTTACCGCACAAACTCGCCATGGCCGGGGTGTACTTCGGCGGCGTGCTGATTGCAGGCGGCTTTGCGCTGGCGCCCGGGCGCCACTTAAACCAACTGCTATTTGGCTAAGCAACGAACCTAACCACAAACCCGCGCTGTGGGTATACTCAAGAGTTAATACTTAGAGACTTATCACCCATGAGCAAGCAGCACTTCGAAACGTTCGACCTGACCATTGAAAATCACGTTGCCCATATCTGTCTGAATCGACCGGATAAGCGCAACAGCATGATCCCCTCCTTCTGGGAAGATTTACCCAGGGTGATTGAAGACATCGACAGCAACGCCAAAGCCAGGGTCATTGTGATTTCCTCTTCCGGCCCAGTATTTACTGCGGGCATGGACCTCAATGCCTTTACGCCAAAACAGCACGCTACTGCCGAGGACGCCAGGCGCGAACGCGTCCGTCACGGCGCTGCGTTTTATGACACTGCGCGCAAGACTCAGGCCACCTTCAACGCACTGGAAGATTGCAGACTGCCAGTGCTTGCAGCCATCCAGGGCGGCTGCGTTGGCGGCGGCTTAGATATGGTCACTGCCTGCGATATGCGCTATTGCACAGAGGACGCCTTTTTCACCATCTTTGAGATCAACATCGGCATGACCGCCGACGTGGGCACCTTCCCGCGCCTGGTACAGCAAATGCCTGAAGGCCTAGTCCGGGAACTGGCGTATACCGGCAGGCGGATGCAGGCAGAAGAGGCATTGAGCACCGGCCTGGTTAACCGCGTTTTTGCGAGTCAGGAAGAACTATTGGCCGGCGTCATGGAGATCGCTGCAGAAATCGCCAGCAAAGCGCCTTTGGCTGTTTACGGCTGCAAGCGCATGATCAACTACTCCAAAGATCACACCACTGCCGATACCTTGGACTACATCGCCATTTGGAATGCCTCATTCCTGCAGAGCCAGGAGATGCAGGAAGCCATGATGGCAAACGCGGACAAACGCGACGCCAACTTTGTCGCGCTACCCACGCGCACGAAGAGTTTCGGCTCTAACTGAAGAAACCAGCATGACCGTACAGCTACGACAAATATGCCTGGTCGCCAGGGATCTGGACGGGGTGATCGACGATCTTACGAACATCCTGGGAATATCCAGCTGCTACGTCGATCCCGGCGTAGCCAAGTTTGGTTTAGCCAACAACCTGATGCCCATCGGCCGTAACTTTCTGGAGGTGGTCTCTCCCATTCAGGCAAATACCGCTGGCGGCCGCTATCTGGAGCGGCGAGGAGGCGACGGCGGCTACATGGTGATTACGCAGCTCGATAGCCTCGCTGAGCAACGGCGCTTACGACAGCGGGCCCTGGATCAGGGCGTCCGGGTGGCGCATGAACACTCCAACGAACATTGGGCCCTTACCCAGCTGCATCCAAAAGACTTACAGGCGGCGTTTTTGGAGCTTGAGTACAACAGCGGTGCCGACTTTGCAGGCCACTGGGATCCGGCAGGCGGCACGGGCTGGGAAGACAAATTGAAGCAAGATGTTGTCACTGATTTCCTTGGCGTGGAGCTGCAAAGCAACGACCCCGAGGCGCTGGCAGCGTTGTGGGGCCAGTGCATGGATGAGCCTGTAAGCGTCAATGCTCAGGCACAGCCGTGCGTCCAAATCAACAATGCGCTGCTGCGGTTTGTGCCCGACACCGACGGCCGCGGCCCGGGTCTGGGCGGCTTGGACATCGCCGTAGCCAATCGAGACCATATTCTGCGCGAGGCGAAAGCTCGCGACTGTTTTGTCAGCAATGACCTGGTAACGATCTGCGGTACTCGCTGGCACTTGACTGACGCCTGAGTTCACCAACATTTGAATTAAGTGGCTAGATCAGCCACGACGCGGCTTTCTACAGCTGCGGCAACTTCCGCATCTGTGAGCCCAATTTCTGCGAGTATCTCGGCGCTGTGTTCGCCGAGTCTGGGCGCTCGCTGGGGCGTGGCGCTGGATGCGTCGTCGGTGAAAAAAGCCGGCCGTAGAAACTGAGTTGGTCCCAGCCTTTGATCCGGCATTTGCTGCAGCAGCCGGGAGGCCATCAATTGACGGTCCGCAAAGACATCCTGCAGTTCATTGACCACTGCGCACGGAATATCTTGACCACCTAACTCAGCCAGGCGCGAGACCGGGGCACTCCGACGGTGGAAACCCCGGCCTCCGCGGAACAGGAGTATGTGGACCTGATTCGTCAGTCATCCAATACCGGCGCGCGGTTTTTATTCTGGTGGAATGGTGGGCTACCCAAGAGGACTTAGACGCCCACCGCAACACGCCAAATTTCGTGGACGTATACGTTCCCGAAGTTGTGCCGTTAGTCGAGCGCACGCTCCACCCCAGCCAGCGCCTGACTTGAACCGGCACAGGCTCTGAAAACCGCGCTAGTGACGATAAAGACTTGGGTTGGCCAGCATGTAGGCCGCACCGTGAACGCCGTTGATGGCCGCTTCCTCACCAAACAGACGCTTCTTTTGATCCCCATAGTTATGCCGATTAGCCCCCAGCGGCGCCAGCTGCGCGGCCCGTTCTTGGGCGGCCGCGACAAGGCTTTCCACATCGCAGGCGTGCTCGACAAAGCCAGCAGCCGCAGCCGCTGTACCGGTCCAGCGTTTGGCCAACTGCACCGTCTCAAAGAATACCGACGCCGGCAGCTTATGCTTAAACAGCGCAAGCTCGGGGCTTGGGATAGTTAACCCAATCTGCAGTTCGTTGGCGCACATGAAGCCCCGATCCGCGCGCATGAATCGGACATCATGACACAACGCCGCCATAAAGCCTGCGCCGAAGGCGTGGCCGTTCACCGCACAAATCGTTGGCATGGGAAAGGTCATAATGCGGCTCATCAGGCCCATAAATTCCGGGCCAAAGGCTTTCCGGTCCCCTGCCTCGGGATGCGCCTGAGGATCTTGCACCCAATCCAAATCAAGACCATTAGAGAAAAACTTCTCGCTGGCCGAGGTTGTGACCAAGGCAGCAGGCCCGTCGGACGCCTCCACTTCGTTCAGGGCCTGGTCGATGGCCCGAACAAATGTGGTATTCCAGCGGTTTTCTCCCGCGTTTAAAGTCAGGGTAAAAACATCCCCGTGGCGATCTAGGTCTAACACTGTGCCTCCTTAATCACGCTTTCAGCGTTTTTAGTATTGTTTGCTTGATCGAGCAGTTTGGCTGCTATTGTGCCTTCGCGCAATTGGCTTGCGGAGTTAGGCAGCGTTGAAGCATCATGCTGTCGCGCAGCGGCATCATTCGAGGCAAACTTGGTTAGCCGATGAAGCTGAGCGACGTCCTGGAAAGGCGCAGTCACCAGCCCCGTTTAACACCAGACCAGCGAGCAGAGACCATGAGTCAATCCGAACATCCATTGAGCAGCACCCCGTTCGCCGATTGCGATACGTCTTTGCTGGAGGGCTTGGCATCCACGCGAGCCATCAGACGATATCGGGACGAGGCCATTCCCGAGGCCCATCTGCGCGATATGCTCTTCGCCGCTACTCGCGCGCCCAGCGGGTCAAACCGCCAGCCCTTTCGATTTATGGTGCTAACGGATAGCGAGCCGGCAGCCAAGGCCAAACAGCTTATCGCCGGGGCCGCCCAGGCCATCTGGAAGGCCAAAGAGCAAAACGACGGCTACGCTAGGGGCTCCGGCGTGGATCCCAACTCGCCCAAATCCCGCATGGCAAGCACCATGCAAGGCTATGTGGATGGCTTCGCCTCGGTTCCCGCATTGGTGCTGCCCTGCCTGGTGCGCTATCGGGCAGCGGACCCGATGGAGGGAGCGTCGGTCTATCCAGCGGTGCAGAATCTCCTGCTGGCCGCTCGGGGCCTTGGCTACGGTGGCGTTATTACGGGCTTTCACCGTCCCGTGGAAGATGATCTTAAAGCATTGCTGGGCATTCCCGAGGAAGTCTTTATCTCCTGCACCGTCACTCTGGGCAAACCCCAAGGCAACCACGGCCCCGTGCGCCGCAGGCCCATGGAAGAATTGGTGTTCGCTGACGCCTGGGACAACAGTCCAGCCTGGGCCGTGGATCCGCCGGGCACACGTTTCACCAGTGCAGGGCCGCCAAAGGCGCACCCGCGCATTCCCGGGGAGCCTCAATAGGAGCCAAGGAACGTAAACCAATGACCATAAGGTCAAAGAGGTATCAACGCAGTTTCACAGAAAACCAATGCTAAATCGCCGTACCAACGCAGCCACCATCTTTAGCGCCCTGACGCATTTTTTATTTTTCGCTGTCTTGGTCTCCCTACCAATTTTGGTTATCTGGTTAGACATAGACACCCTGAAAACCGGCGCAACGGAAAGCTCTATGGTCGAGTACATGGAGCACTTTCTGTTATCGCTAACCATTCTTTGTTACGCACATACGGCAAAACACAATCCCAGTTTCCGGCGCTTCGGCTCTTTAGTGATGGGTTTTTTCCTATGCATGGTAATCCGTGAATTGGACATGTTCTTGGATGAATTGGTTTTCCACGGATTCTGGGTCTATCCCGCAACTATCGTTGCGGTAGGTGCGATCGCTTATTCACTTAGCGACAGAGCGACCACCGCCACCCAGTTTGCAGCCTTTGTGCGCAACAGACACTTCTCCATGCTTTGCGTAGGCCTTGCCGTGCTGCTGGTCTTTTCACGACTTTTCGGCATGGGGTTGCTGTGGCAAGAGTTGATGGGAGAAAGTTATTTGCGCCCGGTAAAAAACATCGCTGAAGAGGGCACTGAACTGTTGGCCTACGCCATTATTTTTTATGCGTCTCTGCGCTATGCCTGCGCAATGAAGCCGTCGAAAGAGATCTAGAGCAACGTAATCATCGCCCCGTTAGTTTTCGGAGTAAGCCATGCTGACCATTTATCACGTACCCGGCACCCGCGGCCTTCGCGCCATTTGGCTGTGTGAGGAACTGAGTGTGCCCTATACCGTTGAGCTGGTGGACTTTAGTCCGGAGTTTCGGCGCAGCGACGAATGGCGAGCATTAAATCCTGTGGGCAAGGTCCCGGTGCTGCACGACAGTAACGATGACCTTACGCTGTTCGAATCTGGCGCCATGGTGCAGTACATATTGGATCGTTACGGCAACGGTGCGCTGCAACCCCCAGCAGGAACTCCGCAGCACGGCCGCTACCTGCAGTGGTGCTGGTTTGCCGAATCCACCTTTGCCCGGCCCCTTGGTGAGGTGGTCAATCACGGCCGAGAGTTTCCCGGCGACAAAAAAATTCCCGCCGTAGTGGCAGAAATGCAGGCGCGCGGGCTTGTTTGCGCTGAAGCAGTTGGGGCCGCCATCGGTAACGCACCCTACATTCTTGGCACGAACTTTAGCGCCGCGGATATTATGCTGGGTTATAGCCTTATGATCGGTGAACGGCTGCTGCCGGACGGCCTACCTGCTATTGTGCAACCTTACTGGCAGCGACTGGCTGCTCGTTCCGCCTTTCAAAAGTCTGTGAGTTGACCACATGCAATCGAATCCATCTCCAAGCTCTGCCGACGTGCGCCACCGCCAGGCCACGAATTTAAGCTCTACCCCCGCCCACTGGATGCCGTTTACTGCCAACCGGCAGTTTCACAAAGACCCCAGAGTCATCGTCGCCGCAGAGCAGAATCACTTCATCAGCCAGGACGGGCGCCGGGTATTTGACTCCTTGTCCGGGCTTTGGTGCTGTGGCTACGGCCATAATCGTCCGGAGATTTCCGACGCCATCAGTGACCAGCTTCAGGTCATGGACTATGCCCCCGCCTTTCAGTACACCCATCCCGGAGCCACGGCGCTAGCAGAGCGCCTGACCGAAATGGCGCCGGGCAGTTTGAATCATGCGCTATTTACGAACTCTGGCTCTGAGTGCGCGGACACGTCGCTGAAGCTGGCCCGGGCCTACTGGCGCAGCAAGGGTCAGCCTACCAAGACCCGCTTTATTTCCCGGCACAAGGGTTATCACGGCGTGAACTTTGCCGGTACCAGCCTGGGCGGTATTGGCGCGAACCGCAAACTCTTCGGTCAGTTAGGCGATGCCGACCATCTGCCACACACACTTCAGCCTGAACTGGCGTTTACTCGCGGCCAAGCCGAAACCGGAGCCGAGTTAGCCGATCACCTGAAACAGCTCATCATGTTGCACGATGCCTCCAATATTGCGGCAGTCATTGTTGAACCCATGTCCGGATCCGCCGGGGTGATCGTGCCGCCGAAGGGATACCTGCAGCGGCTACGGGACATCTGTGACGAAAACGATATTCTGCTGATTTTCGATGAAGTCATTACCGGTTTTGGCCGCTTGGGGGCACCTTTCGGCGCTGATGCTTTTGGCGTGGAGCCTGACATGATGAACATCGCCAAGGGGCTGACTAACGGCGCCATTCCCATGGGCGCAGTATTAACCTCCAGCCACATCTACGATTGCCTGATGAGTGTGGACCAACCAGAACACATGATCGAACTGCCCCATGGCTATACCTACAGCGCGCACCCGGTGGCCTGCGCTGCGGCTCTGGCTGCCTTGGATGTCTTTCAGCAAGACCAGATGGTGGCTAAAGCCCAAGCACTGATTCCGGTGCTGGAAGAAACCCTGCACAGTCTAAAAGGGCATCCGCTGATCACGGACATTCGCAACTTCGGCTTGGCTGGCGCTCTGCAGATTGCCC
>CAZWQK010000049.1:0-9244 GCA_964635835.1 uncultured Pseudomonadales bacterium | reverse complement strand
CCAAGTTCACCATGGGCGAGATCGAGGGAATTCTGGAGAAGCACGTCGCGTAGCGGCGAGGACGACGGGCGTCCTACGGTCGGCGCTGACGCAGGCGTCGGGACGGAAAGACTCGCGGGTCCGCAGTTTCGATACGATCTGATGCGCTGCCCGTACGTTCGCTAGAGACGACTATCACACGGATGCCCACATGGACCCACTACTCGCACAGAACGTGACCAGCCTCGCGGCATTCGTGCCCGAGCTCATTCCCCAGCCCCTGATCTTCACTGCTATGGCATTGAACACCAGCGGCTGGAATCTCTCGCGCATTGTCGGGCCAGCCTTGGCGGGCCTATTGATCGCCTGGCTTGCCGGCGGCGATAAACAGTCAGCCTTTGGCGTAGGGGTTGTCTATGTGGTGATTGCAAGCCTGTATCTTGCTTCGGCGTTAACCACGCTACTGGTAGACCACCCGGGCCTCTCCTCCCAAGAGCAGCGCGGCGGCACCTATCAGAAAATGCGCGAGGGGTTGGCCTACGTACTGGAGCATCCGCCCATCTTTGCGTTGTTGCTGTTGTCCATTATCCCGTTTTTGTTTGGCATGCCCTTAAACACTCTGCTGCCAGCCTTCAACCAGGACGTGCTTGGAGGGCACGCGGACAGCCTTGGGGTCCTCGTGTCCGCCATGGGTGGCGGCGCGATCATCGGTTCCATGATGATGGCAGCTATGGGCGATATGCGGCGTAAGGGCTTTTGGCTCATCGTCAGCAGCTTGGGTTGGGCCATCGCTACGGGGTTATTTGGTTTTAGCGGTAATTTAGCGGCGGCGCTGCTGGCTATCGCGTCAATTGGTCTCATCAGCGCTTGGAACATGTCCCTCAACCGTGGGCTGATTCAACACGCAGTGGACTCGCATATGCGCGGGCGTATCATGAGCATTGATATGATGTTTCACGGACTAATGCCCCTAGGGGTGTTTCCCATCAGCTGGGTCGCCGAGGGCTATGGCGTTGGCACGGCCTTAGTGGTCAGTGGCGGCACCTTTGCTGTGTTGATTGGTTTGGCCTTTGTGCTGTCACCTGCCGTAGCAAACATGGCTCGGGATAAAAAAACCAGCGCCAAGTCTGCGCAGGTTTAAACGGGACAGGAAAATAAGGCGGAAGCAGCAGCTGTAAAGACACAGTTATTAAGAAGCAGGCCGCAAAACTACAGGTAAAGGCTATGCAGTGGGATTTGATCGTTAGAAATGCCAAGGTCTTCGATGGTCACGGCCAGCCTGGTCGAGTTGGCGATGTCGCTGTTAAAGACGGCAAGATTGCCGCCCTGGGAGGGCGTTTGCCATCGAGTGAGAGCAGGGATATTCACGACGCTGAAGGGCAGTGGCTGGTGCCTGGCTTGCTGGATATCCACACCCATGAAGATTTAGAGGCAGAGCTGGATCCAGGTCTGCCCGAAGTAGTGCGCCACGGCACCACTAGCGTGGTGGTGGGCAACTGCAGCATCGGCCTGGCATTTGGCAATCAGCGCCAGTCTGCTCTGGACGCCAAGCAGGATCCCATCGTCGATTGCTTCGCCCGGGTAGAGAACATTCCCAAAACCGTTTTGTCCAAGGCGGCAGATAAGGCGACCTGGAGCAGCCCCGCGGACTATCTGAGCCACCTGGACGAGTTGCCCCTGGCAGCGAATATGGCCCCTTTCTTGCCGCATTCGATGCTGCGCATTGAAGTTATGGGTCTACAGGACAGCGTTTCGCGCCAGCCAACGACGGCGGAGTTGGGCCGCATGGTGGGGATATTGGAAGAGGCTATGCAGGCGGGTTATCTAGGGCTGTCCACGGACGGCCTGCCGCTGCATTTTTTAGCCAACAAGCCAAACCTCAGTAAACGCATTCCAACCCAATACGCTGAGTTCCCTGAGTACAAGCGTTTGACGGATGTGGTGCGCAAGCATGATCGGGTGTGGCAGATGACCCCGGCAACCGACGACGGTGGCTTAACGGCGCGTCTATTTTTGCTTAGCAGCGGACGTCTTTATGGCAAACCACTGAAGATCACGGCCTTAGCGGCCATCGACAGCGTAAACAATCGCAGCAATCTCTCTCGGGGATTGCTCTTCAGCAACCTGCTCAACAGTAATGCCCTGAATGGCGACTTCCGCCTGCAGTGCTTAAGCGCACCGTTCCGGGTGTATTCAGAGGGAGCCGTTAGCCCCTTGGCCGAGGCGGATCCGCTCATGCGCCGGTTAATCGAAACCGAGCTGGAGGACATTGAGGGTCGGCGCAAAATTTTATCCGATCCGGAATTTATCGAAGCCTTTCGGGTCATGTGGTCTCGCGGCAAAAGCGGGTTCAGCATTGGCCACCTGCGACGCAAGCTGCGGCTGGAAAAGGAGTTTTTGACCCGCGACCTAAACGATATGCAGATTTTTCGTTCCAGCATCGACCCATGGCCGGGTCAGACCATGGCGTGGATTTATCATCGCTATCAAGGTTGGTGTATGAACAGCGACTGCATTGATGACCCAGACGAAAAAGCCGCCTTCGAGGCTCTGGGCAAAGATATCCGAGACGACGGCGAGTTCTTCCTTGGACTGCTCCGACATTTCGATTCGGATCTGCACTGGTGCTATGTGGCGGCGAACAAAGATCCCGCGGTGATTAAGCGTCTGCTACTGCATCCGCAGCTGATTCCAGGGTTCAACGACAGCGGCGCTCATGTGACCAATATGGCGTTTTTTGACGGCAATCTGCGCGCGCTTAAAATCGGCCTTGAGGATTCCGAGGCAGGTTTCAGTCACATGTTGTCTCGGCTTACCAGTGAGCCGGCGGAGTTTTTCGGTCTGTCCGGGGTGGGCAGCCTGCGGGTGGGTAGCCGTGCAGACATGGTGCTGCTGAATCCCGAGAAACTGGCCAGCTATGACGGCGAGGCCAGCGTCCAATACCGGTACCGTGATGTATTTGACTGCCACCAGCTGGTGAATCGCTCGGACGGCATCGTGGACGGCGTCTTTGTCGGTGGCCAGCGAGTTTGGCAGGGCAATGACTTTTGCGGTGAGCACGGACAACAGTCTCTTGGCGGAGCGCTGCGCGCCGGTCGCTAGCGGGAACAGTGCTAGTGTACCCAGGCAACAGGGTGGACAGAGGAGACAGATATGGACACGTTATTGGACTTTAGCGGCAAGGTTGCTTTGATTACCGGAGGCAGTCGCGGACTGGGGCGGGAGATGGCGCTGGCGCTGGCCGAGCGCGGCGCTGACGTAATCATTACCAGTCGTAAGGCCGATGCTTGCGAGGCAGTTGCGGCAGAAATTCAGGCGCTAGGGCGCCAGGCCATGGCCTACGGCTGTCACGTTGGTCACTGGAATGAAATTGCTGGTTTGGTGGATGCGGCCTACCAGCGCTTCGGCAAAATCGACATACTGATAAATAACGCCGGTATGTCACCGCTTTACGAGTCCCTGTCCGCGATTAGCGAAGAGCTTTTCGACAAAGTCATTGGCGTCAATTTAAAAGGGCCGTTCCGCCTTATGGCGCTGGTCGGTGAGCGCATGGCGGCAGACGGCGGCGGCAGCATCATTAACATCAGCAGCATTGCATCCCTGCAGCCGTCACCAAACTCCGAACCCTACGGTGCAGCAAAATCCGGACTCAACGCGCTGACCCGTTCTTTCGCCTTTGCCTTTGGACCCTCGGTGCGGGTGAACGGTATTGCGGCTGGGCCGTTCTTGACAGATATCTCCAAGGCCTGGGACATGGCGGCCTTCGAAAAACAAGCCAAATCACAGCATGCGTTACAGCGCGGCGGCGAGCCGGATGAAATTGTTGGAGCCGCCCTCTACTTCGCCGGCCCCGGCGCCAGCTTCACCACGGGCACGGTGATTCGTGTGGATGGCGGCACCCGCTAAGTCGCTGGAAAGGGCGGCTTTATAAACTGGCTAACGGCCTGAACCAGAGCGGGGCCAAAGTCGCTATCGTAGAGGTCGTTCAGCGTGCCAAAGCCTCCGGGATTGGCCACATTAACTTCCATTAGCGTGGTGTCGACTAAATCAACGGCCGCAAAACCAATGTCGCGGGCGAGGAGATCGGCAGCGATCTGGCGAAGGATCCGCTGCTGGGATTCGCTGAGGGCGGTCCTGCGGGCGCTACCCTGCTGGGCTAAATTGGCGTGAAGCTGGTTTGTGGGCACGCGCAGGTAGCTGCCCAGAATCTTGCCACCAGCCACCAAGGTCCGGGTCTCGCCCTTGGCAATACCCGGCAAAAACCGCTGCAGTACAAAATACTCGCCTTGGCGTCGGCCCATAATCTGCAGCAGCTGATTTTCTTCGCCGCTACGAAGGCGAATCACGTCTTGACCAAAGCTTCCTGCTAGCGGTTTCAAAATCCAGTCCCCCGGCTCTTTGGCCATGGCCGCGATCAGGGCCGAAGGGTCGTCGGCGATATGGCTTTTGGCGGCAAACTCGATCCATGCACCCTTGCCATGTTGCAGAACCGTGCTGGCCGGCGTATTGATCATCCTGCGTCTGGGTAAATCATTCAGCAACTGCAGCCAGTCCAAAAAACCCCGGCGAGGCCCAAAACCAACGGGCCAAATTAAGTCAACGTCCTGGAGCGAGGTGGCTCCGACAAAGAGTCCCTGGGGCTCCCGGCGCAGCGATCGGTGCCTGGCTATGATCACCTGCCAACCTTGAGCCTCAAAAGCGGCGGGTAATGTTTTGGCGTTGTCATTGCGCGGCGCAGCGGTTGGCTGGGGCGAGATCAAAAAAATGACCTGGGGTTTTGGCATGTTGGACTCGTTGGTGTGAACGGCGGCGGATCCCTTGGGCAAATCAGGCCACAAATGGCGGGTTTGTGACAGCCCGACGTTGGTCTTATGATCATCGATCCTTTGTACAACGGTGATCACAGTGAGCAGCCAATCAACTCCGCTTCCCGATTACTCTCTCGCCCCAGAGCAGGTTCCATTGGTGGGCAGCTTGATTCTCGACGATGGCGAGCGTGCGCACCTGAAGTCTCGAATTGCGGACACGCTGCAGCGTAAGGGTATGGCCCTGGTAGCCCATTACTATGTAGATGGCGACATTCAAGATCTGGCAGAACAAACCGGAGGCTGTGTTTCAGATTCCCTGGAGATGGCGCGTTTTGGCCGTGACCACGATGCCGCCAGTTTGGTGGTTGCCGGAGTTCGCTTTATGGGCGAAACCGCGAAAATTCTGTCTCCGGAGAAACGGATTTTTATGCCTACCCTGGAGGCAGAATGCTCGCTGGATTTAGGCTGTCCGCCGGAGGCATTCGCCCAGTTCACAGCCCGGTACCCAGACAGAACCGTGGTGGTTTATGCAAACACCTCTGCTCGAGTCAAAGCATTGGCTGATTGGGTGGTTACCAGCAGCTGCGCCCTGGATATTGTCAGCAGCCTAAAGGCGCGCGGCGAGAAAATTCTGTGGGCGCCGGATAAGCATCTTGGCGCCTACATTCAGCAGCAAACTCAGGCTGATATGCTGCTTTGGAGTGGCGCCTGTGTGGTGCATGAAGAGTTCAAGTCCAAGGCGTTGGACGATCTGCGCAAGGTCTATCCCGATGCAGGCGTGCTCGTGCACCCTGAGTCCCCGGCGTCTGTGATTCAAGGAGCCGACGTTGTTGGTTCTACGAAGGCTATTGTCGATGCGGCTCAGAGCATGTCTAACGATACGTTCATTGTGGCCACCGATCGCGGAATTTTTCACAAACTCCGACAACAAAACCCGGGCAAAACCTTCATTGAGGCACCAACCGCCGGGGACGGCGCGACCTGTCGCTCCTGCGCCCACTGTCCGTGGATGGCGATGAACGAGCTCCGCGCCTTGGATCGGTTGTTGCACGATGAGGCCTACATGGCGAGCTGCGAAATCTTGGTGGATCCTGGATTGGGGCTTCGAGCCAAGCAGCCTCTGGACCGTATGCTGGCCTTTCAAGCAGGCTAAGGGTTCTCTAACCTTGCTGGGCGCGAATCTCGGTGCGCAGATCTTGAATGCGCTGGGTTAGCTTGGCGTGGAGCTGGCGATTGCCGCCGGCAACGAGATTCTTGGCGTACTCAAGGTGCTGAATCGCACGATGAGACGCGCCGTTCAGATAGAAGTACTCGGCTCGTGCCAAGTGCACTTGCGTGACGTTGCCCGCCTGGCCCGCTGTCTCAGCTAACTGAAACCAAATGTGCGTATCCTTGGGTCGCTGCTTGGAAAGTCGCTTGTACAACGCTTCAGCCTCAAGGTACCGCTCAGCCTTGGTCTCGGCTTGGGCCAACAAAGCGGTCAGCGGGTAGCTATCCGGATAGAAGTTCAGAGCTTGATTAATCAAGGCCCTGGCTTCCTCAATGTTGTTGGCGCCAATCAAAATTTCCGCGAGCACGCTGGTGTAGAGCACGTTGTTGGTATCGCGCCGATAAATTTTTTGGGCCCGCTCGATGGCCTCGGCGTGTTCACCTTGGCGGCTTAGCGCGAGGGCCAGCGCGTACTCGCTGGCAAGATCCCCCGGGTTATCCCGCAGTGCTTTGCGATGGGTAATGACATCAAGCCCGGGGTTGGAGCTGTAGCTCTGCTGGGCCCTGGTTCTTGCTATTTGATAGGCCAAGGCGGATTCAGGATTCAGGGGTTTCGGTGTGCCTGCGTTGCGTGCCTGATTGCGAGCGTCACTGATGCGAGTTTCTGAAAGCGGGTGCGATAGCAAAAATTCCGGCGGGCGGCGAGTAAAGCGATAGGCCTGCTGCATACGTTCAAACATTCTCGCCATGGCGTTGGGATCAATGTCCGCCCTTACCAGGGTACTCAAACCAATGCGATCAGCTTCTTGCTCCCGCGCCCGACTGAAACGCAGCTGGTTAGATTGATTTATTGCCTGAGCCGTAGACAGCGCTGCCAGGGCGGCATCCGAGCCCCCGGCGGCAGCGACCAGCACCGCGCTGAGTAAACCGATCATGGCGGGTACCGTATTCGCTTGCTGCGCCTGAATGCCCCGGGCGAAATGGCGTTGGCTGAGGTGGGCCATCTCGTGGGCAATCACCGATGAATATTCGGCGAGGTCTCTGGCGTAAATCAGCAGGCCTAAATTGATGCCAATGATGCCGCCGGGTGCGGCAAATGCATTGATCTCAGGGTTGTCCACTACGGCTACTGCCTGCATTGGCTGGCGCATTTCGGAAAACTGCGCCAGATAGCTGATGTGCTGCTCAACGTAGTACTGAATCAGAACGTCGTCAGAAAGGGGCAGAGAGGCATTTAGCTGTTTTAAAAAGATGGAGCCAATTTGCGCCTCCATCTGTGGTGAGACAATGCTTGAAGCGCCGTCGCCCAAACTGGGTAGGTCCCGGGGGTTAGCAGCGCTCGCGCTGCCGCTTAGGGCGAACACCGAAACCGTCATGGCAAATGCGGTGATGATCGGCGTCAGCCTGCGGGCAAATCCAGATGTTGGGGTGAGGAACATAGGGCGATGGTACGCGAATGAGCGGCGGAAGGAACGTGTCTGTCCTCGGTGGAGTGTTCGTTGGTTCAAAGCCCTGACTTTGGTTTCAGGACTCGGTGGGCACAAGTATCAGGGTGCTGTGATACATTTGCGCCATGAAAAATCTAGCGCAACAGGTAGACCACTTTTTGGATGTGCAGGGGCTTATGTGTCCCATGCCACTATTGAAAGCGAAGCAGGCGCTGAACCGAATGGACCCCAGTCAAGTCCTGGGCGTGTTAGCCACAGACCCCGGTTCTGAGCGGGACTTTAAAGTGTTCACCCAGCAAAGCGGACATGAATTGATGGACTGGTCAGTAGACGGTGACGTCTACGCCTACATGATTCGGAAAAAACCGTGAATTTCCTCGATGTTGTAGGTAACTGGTTCAACCGTTACTTTTCCCGGCCCGACGCGATTTTTTTGATCCTGGCGCTGCTGGTGATCATGGTTGTCCTCTACAGCCTGGCCGGTGCCCTGGCGCCGGTGCTAACGGGTCTGGTTATCGCGTTTTTGCTCCAGGGCCTAGTACAGCGTTTGCAGGGCATGGGCTGTCCTCGACTGCTAGCCATTTGGGTCGCCATGGTGGTTTTTCTAGGCTCGGTATTGGCCATCGTGCTGCTGGTGGTGCCGTTGATTTGGCAGCAAGCTGCCAGTTTGCTGGCGTTGGCGCCGTCACTGCTGGAAATGCTCCGGGACGGTTTGTCCAATCTTTCTGAATTGTTCCCCGAGTTTATTACCGACGAACAAATTCGCGGGGTGGTGAATGAAAGCTCCAAAGAGCTGGGTAACTTGAGCGCCTTTTTGCTGGAAAGCGCTTTTTCCCAGGTGTTCTCGCTGTTCGGCTTATTGATTTATTTGGTGCTCGTGCCCATCTCTGTCTTCTTTCTGCTCAAAGACAAAGAAGCGCTGATTGCCCACCTGCTGTCGCTGCTACCCTCCGAGCGACCGTTGCTGGACGCGGTTGGTTTAGAAATGAATGCTCAGCTTGGCAACTACGTACGCGGCAAGGTAATTGAAATTATCCTGGTGGGTGGGGTCAGCTTTATCACCTTCTTATTCTTCGGCCTGAACTATGCCGCGCTGCTGGGCGTTCTTGTGGGTATATCGGTTCTGATCCCGTTTATCGGTGCCGCCATCGTCACCCTGCCTGTTTTTATAATTGCGGTGCTGCAGTTTGGCTGGTCCCTAGAGCTTGGCTGGGTAATGCTCTCCTACGCGGTGATTCAATTTCTCGACGGCAATGTACTTGTGCCGCTGCTGTTTTCCGAAGCGGTGGATTTACACCCCATCACGATTGTCGTGTCGGTACTGGCCTTCGGCGGCCTGTGGGGACTGTGGGGCGTTTTCTTCGCCATCCCGCTGGCGACATTAATCAAGGCTATCTACGTGGCCTGGCCCCGAGGCAACATCAGTGCCGCGCCTGGCACTCAAGAGTGACCTTGGCTACTGCTAGCTACTGTGCCTGATGCCGGGACCGCATCGCTGCGGGTTGATGCTTTTTAATCCCTGGATCGCCTGCGGGCATATTCTTCGGGGCTTAATTTTGGAGTTTATGTGCTGGATTCAAAAAACAACGTGTTGTGGTGTCTGGGGATCTGCTTCATTGGTCTGCTGGCGGGTTGCGCTACAGTTGCAGCGCCGGTGGCCCTGGAGCCAAAGAGTTCTGACGGTGGCACGGATGCTGCTGCCCCGTCCCCAGCAGTAGCGCCGCCGTTGCCGGACATCGAAACCTTTACTCAAGACAGCACCCGTCAGTCGGGTTTTTTTGACCTGTACCAAAACATTCA